>NZ_BRCG01000018.1:0-92992 GCF_023708005.1 Pseudarthrobacter sp. NCCP-2145
CGGCCCGGAGCCCGGGAACCCTCAGACAGAGCTTCGCGTCGTGTTTGGAAATGTCCAAACCAGCTGCCCGCTCGTGCACGATATCCATGACTGCTCCTCCTGACCACCCTGAACCAATAATCTGGGCGTCTGCCGCGGGGAGGACAGGGACAAATTCAGGAATCTAACACTCGTGCACCAAGGCAACAATCCACGGTTCCCGTGGAAGCCCTCCGCGCCACGCTAGTCAGCAGGCTCAAACACAGCACCAAGGAAGAACCGGCGTCAACCGTGACAGACACCTCCATGATCCGCCCCGGCATGCGCCCACCGCCACAGACGAAACCCCCGAGGCACGCACAACCTTCTCCCACCACGGCGCGACAGCAGCGCTGGACCGCTAATCAGGAGATGCCGGATTTGATGCAGATGGTTCAGCCAACGGCACAGGGGGAATGACCATTGAGGGTTCGTCCTCCGGGACGCCGGTCTGCACTAGTCGAGGCCTCCGGCGCTTTTGAGGATCGCCGCCACCACGTCCGCTTTGTGGCTGGCCACCAAGAGATCGGAGGCACCGGCAACCGGGAAGCCGGCATGGGTCCAGCGATTTAGCTCGCTGTTTGTTGGTTGAGGGTGTGGGCGAGGCGGTAGGAGTCGGTGCCGGTTTCGATGATGGTTCCGTTGAAGGTCAGCCGGTCCACTATGGCGGCGCAGAGACGTGGGTCGCTGAAGGTTTTGGTCCAGCCGGAGAAGGATTCGTTGGAGGCGATGGCGATGGAGTTTTTCTCTTCTCGCTCGGTGAGGACCTGGAAGAGGAGTTCAGCGCCTCGGCGGTCCAGTTCCATGTAGCCCAGTTCGTCGATGCAAAGCAGATCGACCCGCCCGTAGCGGGCGATGGTCTTTGCCAGGACTTTCTCGTCTGCAGCTTCGACGAGTTCGTTTACGAGCCGGGTGGCGAGGGTGTATTTGACCCTGTAGCCCTTCTCGGCGGCGGTAGTGCCGAGTCCGATGAGCAGGTGGGATTTGCCGGTCCCAGAGTCTCCGATGAGGCAGAGGGGTTGTCCTTTGCGGATCCATTCCCCGGTGGCCAGGGTGTGGATGGTGGCGGGGTTGATGTTCGGGTTTGAATCGAAATCAAAGTCCCCGAGCCATTTGTCCCGGGGAAAGTTTGCGGCTTTCACGCGGCGGATCGAGGAGCGCCGGTCCCTGTCGTCGCACTCGGCCAGCAGCAGCTCGGCCAGGAAGCCCTGGTAGGAGAGTTGTTCCTTCCCGGCGACGGTCAGGGCTTCGTCCAGGACCGCACGAATCGTGGGCAGGCGTAGCCGGCGGCAGGCCTGGTCCACGGCGGCGACCGCGGCCTGCTCGGTCAGGCCGCGCCGCCGGCGCAGGGTCGGGGTGATGGTGGTGGCCGGTGCGGTGGGGCTCATGAGATGTTCTCCTTCGACGCGGTTCCTGCAGGGTGTTCGGTGCGTTTGGCCAGCAGCTCGTCATAGGCATTGACCGAGGGCAGGGGCCGTGTGTCCGGCGGGAGTCCGGCGATGACGGCGGCGGGGTCCATCAGTCGGCGCTGAGTGAGACTGACAACTCGTTGCACTTTCAATTCGCTGTGAGCACCGGGATGACGGTCTGAACTGGCCCCATCCCGGGACGATGTCGCGGCGTGTCTGCGGGCTTCGACCGCGACGACATCTGCGCTGACCGCGCCCACTCCCAGCGCCGCGGTGATCCCTGCATGGATGTCTCCGGCGTCCATCGACCGGTGGAGGAGCATGACGTCGATCAGTTCGCGGGTCCCGTTGGCATCGCCGTTGATCCGGCGGGAGGCGGCCCAGAATGCTTCGTGGGCGGACGTGAACGTCCCGGATTCCCGCGCCCTGGCCAAGGCGGTGGAGCCGGGGAGGGCTCCGGGTTTGGTTTTGAGGACTTCGAGATAGTGATCCAGCTGGACCGATTGACCGGACCGGGCGGCGACTCGCTGATGCCTGGCGGCCACGGTGCGGCCGTCGAACACCACGACCTCGGACGCCCGCAGCGAGACCCGGACCCTCCGGCCGATGAACCGGGCCGGGACGGAGTACTTCACCATCCTGACCGTGATCATCGAGGACCTATCAACTCTGGGGTTCAAGACCAGACCTGGATCAAATTCCTCCGCCGGCAAGGGGGCCAGGAACGGCCGTTCAATCTCGAAGTCCTGACCGATGGTGCGGATCCTGTCATTGATGCGTCGTCCGTCGTCTTGGGCTTCCCATTCGCGGATGCGGTTGTTGAGCTCGTCCAGGGATTGAGCGACAGGCATGGGCGAGAGTCTGTTGCGCCGGAACCGGCCCACTTCTCCTTCAACCCCGCCCTTTTCATGGGCCCCTGCGATGCCGGACTGGCAATAGAAGGGATCGAAGCCGTAGAACGAACGGAACAACACCCACCGGTCGTTCTCCCGGCGTTGCCGGCCCTGCCCGAACACCACCGCGGTGACCGCGCTGGTGAGGTTGTCATAGCGGATGTGTTTGGTGGGGATGCCGCCAAGGACGTTGAAGGCCTCTACGTGCCCTTCGAGAAAGGCTTCCTGGGCCTGGGTCGGGTAGATCCGGTGAATCGCCTTGCCTGAATGCGATAGCCGGAAGACGAACATGTGGCACTTCGTCTTCACGCCGTTCAGCACGACATAGACCTCGCCGAAGTCCACCTCGGCTTCTGCGCCCGGTGCGTGTTCCTGCGGAACAAACACCTCAACGCGGCGTCCGGCCTCCACGTCAATCTGGGCCCGGCGGACTTTTACGTAATCACGGACCGTGGAGTACGACAGCTCCTGCGCACCGTGCTCTTCGGTGAGCCGGGCCAGGATCCTGCGGGCGGTATGACGCTGCTTCCGCGGAGCCGTCGTATCGTCGATCAGCATCGCGTCGATCGCGTCCTTGAACGGCTCTAGCCGCCAGGCCACACCCTGCCTGGGTTTGCGCTCCGGTGGGGCAGCTGAATCCAGTGCCTGCCTCACTGTTCGTCTGTGAACTCCGTGCCGGACCGCCAACGCACGAACAGACAGCCCTTCAACCCGGGCGTCCCTTCGGATCCGTGCGAACAACTCCACTCTCGACTCCATCCAGACCAGCCTTCCGCCGCATCCATCCACTGATGGATCCAACGTTGAAGGTGGGGCCACAAATAACCGTCGCAAGGTGCCCGGCGAGTCATGAAGTGGGGCCAGATATAACCGTCCTACCGGGGCCATCCAAACCTGTCACAGCCACCAGCCACTCGATGAGGCCGTACTTGTGGGTCCACCCAACGGCTTTACCGTAAATTCCGCTGACGTACACAAGCGGACGCCCATACTTCGGGAAATCTCGGATGGGTGCCGGGTCGTCTATCGGCCGGCTTGCTTCGGCGTCCATGCGAATCATGATTCGCTCGACATCTTCAGGGGAGCCGGACTTGATCATGAAGTCATTTTAGAACATACGTTCGAATGTTTGTATCGCCGGAGCGTCCTAACAGGAGATGCCGCTTAGGGGTGCCGGCCCTCCGCGGGTGCCCAAGCTAGGCAGTCCGCGGCTCGAATGAAGTACGTCTCTGGCCACGGTGTGCTGGGCATTACCTGAGCGGGGTCGGGGGCGATGAGCAGGACGGATCCTGGCCATAGTGGTTCGGGTAGTGCCTCTATCCAAGCACGCTGTACGTGGTTGAAGCGGTTCCACATGATGGTGACCCACGCGCCGGTGGGTTGCACCACGTCGACGCTGAGGAGGGTCACCTCTGTCGTGGTCCCGCTGGCCAGCTGAGCGTTGTCAAAGGATCGCCATCTGTTTGCTGCGTTGGCCAGCCAGGTCCGCCGCCGGACGGATCTTTTCCCCCATAACAGCGCCAGCAATAGAACACTCGCCAGCAAAAAGCTGCCAACGATGACCTTCATGACGAGAGGAAGTTCCGTGGCGGCCAAGGCTATGAAAGAGAGGGCAAAGACTATGAAGACAACCGCGGTGGCTAACACTAGTCCGGTTGTCGCTACCTTGGGTCTTACCGCCGGATTGACGACCATTCGCATTACCTCCTTACCAGATTAGAGCTGCCAGCCGGCACTTGTAAGGACGACTTGCTGAGAAAGGGCTGAATCCACAGGTGACTCATCTAGCTGAGCGGCGCCACGGCGACGAGCATTGTTGATTGCTGCATTGATTCGTTCACGCTGGCCCCGTTGCTCCCATTCGTAATCCGCCGGAGACGGGCCCAGGGGGAGGGGAGAGTCCGGCAGCGCCCACCTGTCGCGAAAGACGGCAACGTCACGGACCAGCTGCCAGGTTTTGCCGCTGGTGCTATCTCCGACGGCATCGAGCAAAGCACGTTTCCACTCAGGATCGGTTGTCAGCGCTGCTATACTCACGATCTCCGTCCTTTGGGAGATACGTTCCCTGACCTGCTGAATCATTGCCGCTAAGTCAGGGCGGGGAATGGTGAGCTTTTCAACCAGCGGTTCCTCAACCGCCGTCGTCCTTCCTTTCATGAACCGGCGTAAGCGCATGCTGAGGACAGCGCAACGATCATTGGCCGTGCTAGTTTCCTGGCAGTACTGGCTCAGTATGCGCTCGGTATCCTGCCGGCTGACGGCTGTGGCTTTCCGCCATGCCGCGACAGCTGCGCCCCACGACGGAGATTGTTCGAATTCCTGTGAGGCGCCAAGAGCACGTTCGTCCATCTGCTGCCTAAGATCCAGCCCTGCCGCGATCTGGGCGAGGTAGTCATACTCCGCGTAAAGCCGCTCAAGGCTGTCCGCCTTCCCAAGCTCCGCGTCACGAATCTCGTGGGCGGTCCGCTCAGCGCCTTCCGCAGCGAGTACCTCGCCGAGGATGCCCTGCCATGATAGCTGCAGTGATGGATCGACTGCCGGATGGTCGGCGTCGTCACCTTCGCTGACGTAGGCAAAGTTGCCGGAGCGGCCACGGGTCATGCTCACATACAGCAGCTCGCGGGTGAGCCGGCCCTGAGTGACTACGGTGTGGCCGGTGTCCACCGTGATGCCTTGGGAGCGGTGGGCTGTAGTTGCATAGCCCAGCTCGACGGATGACTCCAGATAGGCTCCGGGGAGTAGGACACTCGCGCCTGTGTCCCGCCGTCGTGCCAGCACCGAGCTGTCGCGACGACTGACCTGTTCGACGTCGAACAGGGTGCCGTTCCTCACGAAATTCCCGTCGCTGTCGACTAGCTTTCGGTTGTTTCCGCGGGCGATGACCGTGTCACCGGATCCCGCCCATAGGCCATCACTGAGTAGCATCGTTTGCTCAGGATTCACCTCGCCCTGCGCCACCCGGTCCGCCTGTGCCCGTTCATTGAGCATGCCGACCGTTTCATTGTCGGCGGCAATGAGGATGGACGACTTTCCTGCTCGGGCATCTGCCTGCCAGGCGAGGTAAGCCTGGTCAGCCATATCCAGGTAGGTGCCATGCCGGATCCTTCCATGGTGCGCGTAGTCGGCGACGGCTGAATAGTCACCCTTCCGAAGCTTCAGCGACGATGCACGCTCCCACTCCTCATGGAATCTCCAGATCGTGCTGAGCCGTGTTGCCTGACCCTGCCGGTCCAGCCAGCCAAGTACACCGCCGGCGTCGATCGCGTCCAGCTGTCCCGGGTCTCCCACAAGGAGGATCTTGGCACCGGCGTCCTGAGCTTGCTGTACGAGAGCCGCGAGCTGGAAAGTCGAGACCATTGACGCTTCATCAACGATGATGAGCTGATTCGCTCGGAAGCACCAGCGTCGCTGGATGGCAGCGAGCTGCGCCGCCTCCTGCGGTAACGCGATGCCCCAGCGCTCGCCAACACGAGCCGTGGTCAGTTGCGACTGCACATTGAAGAAGCGCCCCGCCCTTGAGCTAGCCCCCTGGCCGGCCGACTCGTGCAGCCACTTGGTGACGTTCTCCGTTGCCATACCGAGTTCGCGGCCCAGCACTTCGGCGCTGGCAGCTGCCGGGGCGAGCCCAACAACGCTGCCGGCGCCGTACTCCGCTTCCCATACTGCCTTCACTGCACCCAACGTTGTCGTCTTTCCCGTGCCCGCTGGCCCCACGATGGCGTCCAGTCGGTTGCCGCTCAGGACTACGTCGGCGACCGCGGCGCGCTGGTCGGAGTGAAGCACTCGGCTCTCCGGCTGTTGAACTCGGTCAAGCAGATCCATGATGACGTCGGCGCAGACTGCCGGGCCGCCGCCGTCGTTCCTGGCCGCCATGACCGCGGCCTCGCAGGCGAGCGTGGACGTATCGGTGTAGAGGCGCGATCCGTGAAAGTCGAAAACGCTTCGTGGTCCACGCCGGACGTCTGCCTCGGCGTGGGCGGGGACGGTGTACCGGTAATCATTCAGCGGCACGGACTGCTGCTCGGCCGCGGTGGCGATGGCGTCCATGAGCGAGCTCCTATCCGCCGCCGTGCGGCAACGCAGCTGGGCGCAGACGCGTCCGGCTTCCGCAAGGAGATTCCAGCGGTTCCAAGTGGAGCGTTTGTGAGCGACCCGCACACGTGTCAGGGTTGCGACGGTGGTGATCCAGTCAGGGGTCAAATCAGTGAAGCCAAATGGGGTAATTCTGGAACGGTTAGTCGTTGCCGCGATGACGTCGTCCGGTTGGAATCCTTTGGCACTGGCGCGTGCCTTCCATTCTCTGGATAGCTCGTGCAGGGGCGTGGGGAGCTCGGACTTGGGGACGCGTGTGGCCAGGGTCGCTTGCTGCCGCAGCTTGATGACTGTTGCTGTGCTTGGCGGATGGCCGTGTTCCGTTGTCCACCCCGCGACGAGACGGTCTGTTTCCACGTTGATCAGCCGGGACCGGTTCGAGAACTCGCGGATGAGGTCCTCGTCGATCCCGATGAGCTGCTGGCTGGGGTTGCCCGTGTTGACGACGGGGACGCGGATGTCCGTGTCGCTCCCGAGGTGGCACTGGAGAGCGTCGAATAGGAGGCCGTTGTAGTGTTCGCTGGCAGCGACCGCAGCCTTGTACAGGGTGCGGGAGTCGAGGGTCACCCAGGCGCCGTCGGTGATGCGCTGGATACGGTTGGCAATGACAAGATGCGTGTGAAGTTGAGGGTCGCCGGTGCGGGATTCCCAATGGTCGAACGCGGCGGCGATCGCGCCCATTGTGCCGACGTGGGCGACGCCGTTTCGTCCGGCGCGGGTGTGGATGACGTGCTCTTCCAACCAGGCAAGGGTTGCTTCCACTGCGTGGTGATGGGTGCGCAGGATTTGCTCTTGCATGCTGCGAGGGCTGAGTGCCCAGAGGACTGACACTGACTTCGGCACGCTGAAGGTCAGGTCAAAACCAACGACGGCGTACCTCACCGTTGGCGGACCGGATTTGTTTTCGACGGCGGTGGGTTGGCCGTGCGGGCGGCCCAGCGGAGCGTTGGTGTCCGGATGTACCGCTAAGTCGAACACTGCTTTCGCGTCTGTTTCGGTCACGACGTCGCCGGCACCTCTGTTGATCCCTTGTAGTCCGCTGCCGATCCAGCGGCCTTCAGGCGTCCCGGCTTTCATGTAGTAGGTGGTGGCGTCCGGGGGAGCGGTGGTGAGGTCATCCATCATCGTGGTCTTGAACAGGTAGCGCAGACCTGATTGGGCCGAGAGGCGAGCAATAGACATCGTCATGGCC
Source organism: Pseudarthrobacter sp. NCCP-2145 (assembly GCF_023708005.1). Taxonomy (NCBI): domain Bacteria; kingdom Bacillati; phylum Actinomycetota; class Actinomycetes; order Micrococcales; family Micrococcaceae; genus Pseudarthrobacter; species Pseudarthrobacter sp. NCCP-2145. The sequence goes on from NZ_BRCG01000018.1 coordinate 7,605, forward strand.
GCGCCGCTCTTGCCTGGCGCTTGGATGGATGCCATCCGCGGCGGCTGAGGATGTCCAGCGTTGCGGGGTCCAGGGCGACGCCCTTTGCGTTCGCAAGCGAGACCAGCCATGCTGCGAGGTGCGCGAGGTCCTGCACGTTGGTCCGTTGTGCACGCTTCAGCCGGGCTACTTCGAGCTGGAGGACATTGTTGTTTTGACGCATCTCGGAGTTCTCCGCCTCAAGCCGGTCAATCTCACAGGACTGGGAGCGGAGCTTGGACTGGAGAATCTCGACGCGGCGTTGGCAGATCTTCGTTCTAGTTGCCAGCTTGCGCTGCAATGCCTTCAGTTCGTCCTTGACAACTACGGCTCCGGCGTCAGCCGCTACCGGCACGGCGGGTCGGCGGGCAGTTCGACGTATACGATCCCGCTTCCGGTTGCCGCAACGGATTGAACAGAAGCGCTGGATTCTGCGGGAAGGCTCGAAGCCGGCCGCACACTCTTCGCAAATCTTGACGGTCACGAAGGTTCATCAGTCCGGGCCCCGGTTTCGACATGACCAGACGTGAGCTGTCCTGACGCCGATGACCTTGGATGCCAGAGGTGTGAGGAGTTGATGGTGACGGGCAGGTGTGGAGGCAAACGATAACTGTGGCATCGTTATCGACACTGGGCGGTGGAGGATGGGGCCGGACTGCTGAATAGTGCCTCAGCTTCTGGCGCTATTGGCGCAGAGGGAGGACAGGCAGGCTCGGACGCTTAAACCTGCAGCTCGGATTCCTAGTTGCCCAAATGGCAGCTAGGCAGTTGCGCAACGTTGCCCAAATGGCAGCTAGGCAGTTGCGCAACACGCTGTTGCTCAATTGCCAGGCACCCGTCGACAAAGGCTCAACAATCGGGGCGGCCGTCAGGATTGAATCTAAGACTTTCCACTGGGCATGTGCAGAAACTCGCTTACGAACCCTATTCTGACGGACTTTTCAGCGTTTCCTGACGTCAGGTTGAGGTGTTCACCAACTGGGCGAACTCGCGCTCCAAAGGTGCAGGACACTGCCGGCACATGGGGCGCATGAGCGCTGGCGGCCCGGGGTAGGAACGCAGCCGGTGCGCTGCGTCAAGCCGTTCCCGGTACGGTTTCTTGCAGGTTTCGTGGATGCTTGCCGGTTGGGCTGGGGCGCCAGGTGGTGACCATGGCGAAGGCCAGGATCAGTTCGGCGATGTCTCCGGCGTAGTACATCAGTTCCCCGGCCTGGCGGAGCTCCAAGGCGGTGGCTGTGACCTGGACGTACAGGCCGGCGTAGAGCAGTTGGGAGATGATGGCGTGCGCGGCGATCGCTACGCCGAGGATGACGAGTCTGGCCGGGACTGTGGGCCGTCGGGGTGCGGGGTCGGGCCCGGCGATGACCCAGGCGAAGAGGTATCCGGCGAGCAGGAAGTGCATGTGGATGAGCCAGTGCAGGCCCGGCGCCTGCGTTGCTGCGGTGTAGAGCGGGGTGAAGTACAGGACAGCGAGGCCGCCGACGTTCAGGACCAGTGCGGTGACAGGGTGGGCGAGGAGGTGCAGCGGGCGGGATCTGAATGCCCGGCCGATGGTTTTTCCGGTCCGGCGTGGCAGGGAGCGTAGCAGCAGGGTGACCGGCGCCCCCAGGACGAGTCCGATCGGTGCGTACATGCCGATCAGCAGGTGCTGGTACATGTGGGAGGGCAGGCTGCCTGGCGGGTACGGGGCGGTCTGGGGCATCAGGCCCAGGGCGAGGAGCACAGCGCCCGTGACGAAGGCTGTGGTGCGCCAGGGGTTCCAGCCGCGCGGCTCGGTGCTCCGGGCGTAAGCGAGGACCACGTATCCCAGGACGATGAGGACGAGCAGGACCAGCGGCACCCCTGCCTCGAGTGCCCCTGCGCCCTGGTGGGCGTGGGTGTCATGGCCAGGTGTCATCGGCTGCCGGCTGCCGCCCGCCGGTCACCTGCGGCCAGGTCCAGGACCTGGCCGGTGCGCTGCAGCGCCCAGCCGCCAGCGATCAGGAGCACCCCGAAGATCAGGAACAGGATGTCCGCCACCGTCTGGAACTCACCTGTGACGACGTGGTGGATGCCGAGCAGGTGATGGTCCAGGATGCCTTCGGTGACGTTGAAGATCCCCCAGCCGACCAGTACCCAGCCCCAGAGGACTTTCGAGGCCCAGATCCGGCCGCGGGATCCGCGGATCCGGGAGTACAGGATGCCGAGCCCGATGAGTACCGCGAGCCAGGTGATGGTGTGGAAGAACCCGTCCCAGAGGGTGTTCATCTGCAGCCCGTGGACGGTGGTGACCGGGTATGCGCCGATGTCGACGTTTGCGGTCTCGGAGCTGGAGAGCATGTGGTGCCACTGCAGGATCTGGTGCAGCAGGATCCCGTCAACGAACCCGCCAAGCCCGACCCCGAGAATGATCCCGGGAAGGGTGATCGCTTTGGGCGCGGTTTCGTGATTCCTGTCAGGTGTTGCTGCTGGGTTTGACATGTTCGCTCCGTTCTCATCGTTTGGGTAATCCTCGGAGTTGCACCCACTGTTTACACAGTATGCTTACTATCTTTCGGGGTCCACGCCTTTGTCCGTCTGACCTGCGGGGATATTGTGGTCGGTTCCGCGCATCCGGAGGGCGACCAGGACCCCCGAGGCGACGGTGAGGGCAGCGACTGCTGTGACGGCTGCCGGGATGCCGTAGACATCGGCGATGAGGCCGGAGAGCAGGGCGCCTACAGCGAAGCCCCCGTCGCGCCATAACCGGTAGATCCCGACTGAGCGGGCCCGCCAGGCAGGGTGGGCAACGTCGCCGATAGCGGCCAGCAGTGTGGGGTAGACCATGGCCGTTCCGGCGCCGAGCAGGATGACGGCGGCGAACCAGGTTCCGAAGTCTTCTCCTGCGGCGATCAGGGCCAGGGCCAGGGCTTGAACGAGCATGCCCCCGGCGATGAGCGGTTTGCGGCCGATCCGGTCCGAGAGGGGGCCGGTGATCAGTTGCCCGGCGCCCCAGACGGCAGGGTAGACGGCGGCGAGGATGCCGATAAGTTCGATGCTGAGCCCTGCTGCGGCGAACAGGACGGGGAACAGGCCCCAGGCCAGCCCGTCGTTGAGGTTATTGACCAGGCCGGCCTGGCTGACGGAGGACAGGGATTTGTCGCGGAAGCTGGTCAGGGTGAAGACGTCCCGGTTGCTCAGCCCCCCATGACTGCCGGCATGGACCGGGACATGGGTAGCAGCTTCGGCTTTGGCATGGTGGTGGGTTTCCCGGACGGTCAGGACTGAGAGTCCGAGGCCGACGGCGATGAAGGCGGCACCGAGGAGGAAGGGACCTGGACGCAAACCGTAGGTTGAAGCGATGTAGCCGGTGGCCAGCGCAGTGCCCGCAACGCCGAGGTAGCCGGCAGCTTCGTTGAGCCCCATGGCCAGGCCGCGGCGTTCGGGACCGACGAGATCCATTTTCATCATGACTGTGGTGGACCAGGTCAGGCCCTGGCTGACGCCCAGGACGACGTTGGCCGCGACGATCCACCCCCAGGAAGGGGCGAAGATCAGCAGCAGCGGCACGGGGAGGGCGATAAGCCAACCAGCGACCAGGACGGGTTTGCGGCCGTAGCGGTCCGAGAAGGTTCCGGCGAAGTAGTTGGTGGCAGCTTTGGCCAGCCCGAACGCCGCGATGTACGTCAGGGCGGCCGTGTACTGGCCCACGCCAAAGACTTGGTCCGCAAGCAGCGGCAGCACGGTGCGCTCCTGGCCCAGGGTGGCGCCCACCAGGGCGTTCACTGCCACCAGCAGCATGAACTGCGCCAGATTTTGCCGCAGGCCCAGCACGACACCGACGGAGTCCAGTGTCCTTCCCGTCTTTGTTCTGGCCATTCCGTGATGCTCGCTTTCGTGCCGGGGACATAAAGATGCCCGGACGCGGGGGGGACGCGTCCGGGCGGGCCCGGGCAGGAGGGGGGTCCTGCCCGGGCGGTCTTAGGGGTTTACTTTGCTGACACGGCGTTCTGTCGGGTCTGCTGGAAGGCGTCCCAGGCGGCGTAGCTGCCGTCGAGTTCGACGACGTCGTACCCGGCCCGGCGCAGGGCGCTGGCTGCCACCGAGTTCCGCACGCCCGACTGGCAGTAGGTCACGATGGTTCCGTCCGTGGGGAGCTTGTCCAAGTGCCACATAACCCGGCCGCCGCTGAGCTGGTACGAGCCGGGGATGTTCCCGGCGATGTGTTCGCTGCGGTTACGGACGTCCACGACCATCGCGGCGTCAAAACCCTGCAGCTCTTCCGGCTGGATCAGCTTCGGGGTGGTCACGGGGAGCCCTTCGATGCTGGTGACGTAACCGGCGACATTATCGATGCCGACCCGGACCAAGTGGTCCCACATGTCCATGGCCTGCTCCTGGTCTGCCGCGAGCAGCACCAGCGGGTTCTTGTCCGTCTCGGGGTTCACTACCCAGGCGCCGTAGCTGGCCACGGACTTCCCGGCCGGTACGTTCAGGGAACGGGCTACCGTTCCTTCGTGGACCTCGCTGTTGGGCCGGGTGTCAATGAACGTGACCTTGTCCGCCGCCAGGTCCTTTGCGACGTCAGCGGTGTCCAGTTCCTCGAGCGGAGCGCGTTCTCCCATGACGGCGGGGCCTTCACGGTTTTCGCGCTTCATCCGGCCGAAGTAGGCGTGCGCGTCGGGCTGGCCGTCGAGGAGCTCATCGATGAAGCCCTGCTCGTCGTTGGCGGCGAGGTAGGGGCCCCACCAGGAGTAGAGCCGCTCGTAGCCAACCGTGGAGGACGGGATGGCACCGAGGGCCTTGCCGCAGGCGCTGCCGGCGCCGTGCGCCGGGTGGACCTGGACGTAGTCCGGCAGCGTCAGGAACTTGTCCCGCAGGCTGGCGAACAGCTGCTTGGCGCCTTCGAAGCGGGTGTCGATGCCGCCGGCTGCCTCGTCCAGCAGGTCCGGCCGGCCCAGGTCCCCGGAGAAGACGAAGTCACCCGAGAGCAGGTAACCGGGCTGGTCGCTAAAGGCACCGTCGGTGACCAGGAAGGACAGGTGCTCGGGGGTGTGGCCCGGGGTGTGCACTGCCTGGATGCTGATGTTGCCGATGGTGATCTTATCGCCGTCGTAAAGGCGTTCGCCGTCGAATTCGTACTGCCAGTCCGGCCCGCCCTCACCGGAGACGTAGATCTTCGCGCCGGTGGCAGCGGCGAGTTCGCGCGTGCCGGACAGGTAGTCGGCGTGGATGTGGGTTTCGGTAACGGCCACGATCTTCATGCCGTTCTTTTCAGCCAGGTCCTGGTAGACCGCGATGTCGCGGCGGCCGTCAACGACGATGGCGGTGCCGTTGGCCTGGCAACCGATCAGGTAGCTGGCCTGGGCGAGGTCTTCATCGTAAATGCGCTCGATAAGCATCTGGTGATCTCCTTCGGTTGAAAGGGGTTTGGAGGTTTGTTCTGAATCCAGATACCCCGGGGGGTATCGCACAAGTGGACTGGGGCCTAGGTGTTTTTCCTGCGGAGCAGCCGGTGGAGGAGCCTGCGCAGGCCGGCCGGGGCATGGCCCGGCTGTTGTCGCGACGGGACTTCCGGGGTGGGTTGATAGGTGACGGGGTGGCCGTTGCGGTACCACTCGGTGATCCCGCCGGCCACATTGACGGCCTGGTATCCGCGGTCGGTAAGGATCCGTGCGGCCTGGCTGCTGCGTTTTCCTGACCCGCACATGAGGTAAAGCGTGCCGCCGGGGAGGTCGGCAAGCCGGGAGGGCATTCGTCCAGGGGAATGTTCAGGCTACCCGGGACGTGTGCGGTCGCATGCTCTTCCCTGCTCCGAACGTCCACCAGTGTTGCCTGGGGCCACACTGTGGCGAGTTCGCCTGCCGAGACAGTGCGGTACGCAAGGTCCCCTGGCATTGCCGTCACACGCTTTGGGGGCCGGCCTGGGCGCGGAGTTCGTTCATGTCAACGTTCTTGACGGCCTGGATGACTTCTTCGAGGCCGGTGGCGTTGAGAGCGCCGGGCTGGGAGAAGACCAGGGTCTTGTCCTTGAAGGCCATCAGGGTGGGGATGGAGGTGATGTTCGCTGCTGCGGCAAGTGCCTGTTCGGCTTCGGTGTCCACCTTGGCAAAGGTGATGTCCGGGTGGCGCTCTGCCGCGGCCCCGTAGGTGGGGGCGAACATGCGGCAGGGGCCGCACCATGCTGCCCAGAAGTCAATGAAGACGATCTCGTTGCTCTCCAGGGTCTCGGCAAAGCTTTTTTCGGTGAGGTCGATGGTTGCCATCGTCTTTCGTGTCCTTTCGGGAGTTGTCTTGGTCTGCGTGTGCGTGTGCGCCGAGCGGTAAGGCTTAAGTCGTGGGGAGGCCGGCGCGGGTCCAGGCGATCATGCCGCCGGCCATGGTGTCGGCGGTGTAGCCGGCTCCGTTGAGGGCGTCGGCCACGCGGGCTGAACGGTTGCCGCTGCGGCAGACGGCGATGACGGGCACTGCGGGGTCCAGTTCGGAAAGGCGTGCCTGCAGCTGGCCCATGGGGATGTGCAGTGAGCCGGGGATCATGCCTTCGGCGACCTCGAAGTCCTCGCGGACATCGAGGATGCGGGCGGTGGCACGGCGCTGGTCGGCCTCGGTGATGTTGATTTCAGCCATGGGATTCTCCTTCGAAATAGTGGGCTGTTGCTAGCGGACGGGTTCGCCGGCCGAGCGCCAGGCGCCCATGCCGCCGCGCAGGGAGTAGGCCTCGTACCCCTGGGAAGCGAGGAGCCGGGCCGCTGAAGCGGAGCGGACCCCAGACTGGCACATGGCTATCACTGCCCGGTTCTTATTGATTCCGGCGGTGCCGGTCTGCAGCCGGTCCAGCGGAATGTGCTTGGCCTGGGGTGCCCTTCCGGTACGCCATTCCTGTGCGGAGCGGACGTCGACCAGCGCGGCGCCTGAGGACAGGAGGTCCTTGGCCTCAGCTACTGAGACCGTTGTGTAGGGCTTGCTGAACGCTTTTTTCAGGGAGCTGATGAGGCCCATGATGTTCTCCTTGGTGGTGGCGGGTTTAGACGGGTGAGGGTATCTTGCTGCGGGGGCCGGTGCGGTTGCGCAGGGGGCAGGAGCTGATGAAGAACCAGCAGATGCCGGCCGTTGCTGCGGCGAGGGCTGCGACTCCGGCTGCGATGAACCAGCGCAGGTCTGCCGGTGCCTGCTGAATGAGGACGAAGGTTCCCATGGCCAGGACGAACCAGCCGAAGGCTTTGCGTAGGGCGGCTTCCGGGATGCGGCCTGCCAGCTTTGAACCGATCAGGCTGCCAACGATCGCGGCGGCCGTAACGCCGAGGGTGATGCCCCAGTCGAGCTGGACGGTGGTGAGATATCCGGCGAGCCCGGCGAAGGACTTCATGGCAATGACCACCAGGGAGGTGCCCACGGCGACGGACATCGGCAGGCCGCCCAAGAGTGCCAGGGCCGGGACCACGAGGAATCCGCCGCCCGCGCCGACCAGGCCGGTAATGAGCCCGACAACGGCCCCGTCCAGCAGCACCCTGCCCAGGGGCAGTTCATGCTTGACCGGTGCGGCGCCGTCGTCGTTCTTCTTCTTCTTCCGGCCGCGGAGCATGGCCACGGACGTGGCCACCATCATGATGGCGAAGGCGATGAGCAGGATCTGGCCGGGAATGTGCCCGCCCAATAGGCCGCCGATGAACGCGCCGGCCATGCCGGCCGCACCGAAGATCAGGCCGGTTCGCCACATCACCCTTCCCCCGCGGGCGTGGCTGATCACGCTGACCGCGGACGTGATGCCGACGACGAACAGGGACGCAGCGATGGCTTCCTTGGCCTCAAACCCGGCCACATACACCAGGATCGGGACCGTCAGGATCGATCCACCGCCGCCCAGCACGCCGAGCGAGAGTCCGATGACTACCGACAGGGCGAGAACCAGGACGAGGGTGAGGGTCATTAGGCTGCGGCTTCCGTGCTCTTGTTGCTGACGGCGGGCAGGGCGAGGATGGCGCTTTCGCGGGTGGGTTCCTTGGCGGCCTTGTTCCACGGCATGGCCGAGATGGCCTTGCCCATGGCGCAGGTGTTGGTGGCGGCAGAGAAGGTCAGGCCCGTGCCGATGACCCCGGCAAGGGTCCGGATCTTCGGGGAGACGAACTTGCCGCCGGCCAGGCCCAGGACCACCAGGGAACCGGCCACAAGGCGGACCTGCCGTTCAAGGTCCCAGCGGTCCTTGCCCTTCACGACGTCCCCGCCGGCGGCGGCGAAGCCGGGTGCGCCGCCGGTCAGCACGTAGGCGGTCTCGATTCCGGCCTTGGCAAGGCGCTGGCGTGCCTGCTCGGCGCGCACGCCGGACTGGCAGACCAGGACTACACGGGAGCCGAGACGGGCGGCGAGCTCATCGGTGTGCTCGGACAAGAGCGGCAGCGGCACGTTGTAGGAGCCGCGGATGTGCATGGACTCGAACTCAGCGGCGGAGCGGACGTCGATCACCACGAGGTCCTGGTGCTCTTTGAACCAGGACTGGAGGGTTTCAGGAGCAAGGGCGGTGACGGCCGGTGCCGTGGAAGGGGAAGTCATGTGCTGGCCTCTCGGAAGGGGGAAGGTGAATACCCCACCGAGTATTACAGATACCCCCCGGGGTAGTCAAAACACCCTAGGGGGTATAGAATCGATATAAGCCCCCAATATTTGGAGAAACCCGTGGAACTCAATCCCTCTGAACTGACCCCAGTCATCAACCGCCTGAAGCGCGCCCAGGGCCAGCTGTCCGCTGTCACCCGCATGCTTGAAGAAGGCCGGGACTGCAAGGACGTCGTGACCCAGCTCGCCGCCGTATCGAAGGCGCTGGACCGGGCCGGGTTCGCCATCATCGCCACTGGCCTTGAGCAGTGCATTGTCCAAAAAGACGCAACGATGGACAAGAAGGACCTGGAGAAGCTCTTCCTCTCCCTCGCCTAACCAGACCTGTTGTCGATCAGTCCAAGGAGAACCATGACGTACACCCTGACCGCCACCGTTGACCTTCCATGGGCCGAGGCCCTGGACCGCACCCGGGATGCCCTGTCCGCCCAGGGGTTCGGGATCCTCACCGAGATCAACGTCCGTTCCACCTTCGAGGCCAAGCTTGGCGCCGAAGCCGCGGACGCGGTCGGGGACTACGTCATTCTCGGGGCCTGCAACCCGGCCCTGGCCAGCCGCGCCCTCGCTGCGGAACCGGAAATCGGCGCGCTGCTGCCGTGCAATGTCGTGGTGCGCCGGGGCAAGGATGCAGAGATAACCACGGTGGAAGCCATTGACCCGCAGACCATGGTCCAGCTCAGCGGCGCCCCGTCAGTCAAAGAAGTAGCCGACGACGCCGGGACCCGCCTTCGAAAAGCCCTCGCCGACCTGGGCGAAGCGGCGAAGTAGGGATGTCCGCGAACGCAACGGTTCCGGAGGCTGTGCAGGCCCAACCCGGACTGCTCATCCATTCCGCGGGTCCGCTCGAGGAGGATGCCCTGGCCGCCATCCTGCGCAGTGCCGCCAACGCCCGTGCCGCGCTCGGCCAGGGAGCCAGCATTGAAGTGGTGGTCCAGGGGCCAGGGGTTAAGCTCCTTGCCAAAAATTCAGCCGCCACTGAGGCCATCACCAACGCCGGACAGCTGCACGTGGGCATCCTCGCCTGCGGCAACAGCATGCGCTCATCAGGCATGGACGACGAAGACCTGGCCCCGGGCGTGGGCACGGTGCCCGCAGCCATCGCCCACCTGGCCCGGCGCCAATGGGACGGCTGGGCCTACGCCAGGCTGTAGCTTTGGTCCTTTGTCCATAGCTGGGGTCAATTCAGGCTATCCACGGCTGGAAATTGCGAGCCGTTAGGGTAGCTCCCTAGCAGCAGTAGCCGTGGATAACCTATGAGAATTGTCCCCGGCTATGGGCGGGGCGAGCTGTTCGGAGGACAAGCAAGGAGCCGTGTGTCAGCTTTGGGTGTACCTCAGCTGGCAGATGGTTTTGCCATCGGTAAAGGGCAGTTTCCTCGTTGCTTCTTTGACCGCTGCCACCTGGAGGTCCCGGGCCTGTGCCGACTCGTTTGATTAGTCAGTTATGCCGGAGTTTGAATGAACGAATGCCTCACCATTCTGCACGCGCTAGACGGAGTTCCTGAATTTCTTAGGGTTGCTGCAGCTATGGTTTTCTCATGAAGGCCACCTGTGCGCTGGTTCTCGTGCCGCCCTCAATCGAGTTAAGTGGGCCGCAGTTTTTTTCGGAGGGTAATGCGGCCTTCGGTTGCACCTTTGTCCCCATCGGGGGCCTGTCGGTGGGCATGGTGCTGCAGGACGTTACCGTCAGGGATGACGGGTTTCGTGCCAGCCTGCGAGGCGAAAACGTCGGGCTCTTCCCGTGAATCTGTCCCTGTCCGTCGTGATTCCGTGCAAGGACGACGCAGGTCCCTTGTCCCGGTGCCTTGAAGCGCTCAAGGCACAAACGGTGGCTCCACTGGAGGTCATCGTGGTGGACAACAACTCAAGCGATGACAGCGCGCGGGTAGCGGCCGGGTATGGTGCACGGGTGTTCAGCGAGACAGCACCGGGGATCGCTGCCGCTGCTTCCACCGGTTACGATGCCGCCCTTGGGGACGTGATTGTCCGCTGCGATGCCGACACGCTTCCGCCATGCGATTGGCTGGAACGCATCGCCCACCGCTTCACTCTCGATTCGGACGTGGCGCTCCTGACCGGCCCGGGTGACTTTTACGACGCCGGTCCGGTCAGGGCCCGGCTTGCCGGGCTCGGCTATATGCAGGCCTATTTCCTCTTCATGGGCGCCGCCATGGGCCGTTGGCCACCTTTCGGCTCGAACTCTGCGTTCCGGCGTGCGGACTGGGTAAAGGTCCGCCACCGGATCCATCGCCACGATCCAAACGTGCACGACGACGTCGACCTCGGCTTTGTCCTCGCGCCCGCCCAACGCACCGCGTATGACCGCCGGCTGCGGGTCGGTATCTCGGCGCGTTCCCTTGCAGGAGGTGCCGCCGGCCGCCGACGGCTGCGCCGCGCGTTCCACACACTGGCCCTGCACTGGCGCGAGGTGCCGCCCTGGGAGCGCTGGCGCCGGACCCTCAGTGTGGGACGGGACCGTCGTCGGACATGACATCCGCGGTGACCACCAGTAGTGAATCACTGCATCGTGGGGCCAAACTGTTCTGGGTAGAGCAGAGGCAACTGGAGGGTCAGCCACGGGCTGAAGGCCCAGGGGGCCGCAGCGACGGCGGCGGTGACCTGCAGCGGATCTACCCACCGCCACTCCATCACCTCGTCATCGCTGGGATCCAAGAGGGACGCTGCGCGCGCTGTGTAGACGGGGCAGATTTCGTTCTCGACCACTCCTGATGCGTCCACAGCCCGGTAACGGAAGTCCGGCAGGCGGAGCTCCACGCATTCGAGCCGTAGTCCAAGCTCTTGCTCAGCGCGGCGCGCCACCGCGTCTTCGGTTGCCTCGCCCGGGTAGGGGTGCCCGCAAAAGGAGTTGGTCCAGACACCGGGCCACGTCCGCTTCGACAAAGCGCGCCGGGTGATGAGGAGGCGGCCTTCGTCGTTGTACACATGTGTCGAAAAGGCCAGATGCAGCGGCGTGGACGCGGAGTGAACCGTGGCCTTCTCCTGGGCGCCGACAGGTGTTCCGTCTTCGGCCGCCAGAACAACAAGCTCTGCACCGCGGTTCATTTCCCTCCAATGGTTCGCCCGTGTTTACTTTACCTATGGATGAGGAGACCACACCGGTGAGTGCAACCGAGAGCCGCTTGGTCAATGAGGTCCTGACGTCCTTTTTCGCCCGGTCAAAGGCCCGGGCCGCAGCGCTGCACCCCGCCTACCACGCCATGTGGGAACACCTGGAAACCTGCACAGTGGGTGGGAAGCGTTTCCGCCCCCGTCTGGTGATGACTGTCTACCGTCTGCTCGACGGAAATGATACAGCCACGGCGGCCACTGTCGCCGCGGCCTTCGAACTGCTGCATACGGCGCTGATTGTGCACGACGACGTAGTGGACCGGGACTTCGCCCGCCGCGGCGTACCGAATGTTTCAGGAACCTACCGCAACCTCGCCGCAGCCCAGGGAAGCAGCCCTGAACGCGCAGAACACACGGGGATGTCGGTAGGAGTCATTGCCGGTGATCTGGCCCTTTCCAACGCCTACCGGCTGATGGGCGAGGTGGACGTTGACCTCCTCACCCGGCAGCGGCTCGCTGAGATTCTCGACGAAGCCGTCTTTGCCTCCGCGGCCGGCGAGTTGCTGGACGTGCTTGCCCCCCTCGACCCCACGCCCCAGCCCGTTGCCGAAGTACTCACGATGGCACGCCTGAAAACCGCCGTGTACTCCTTCGAGGCGCCGTTGCTGGCCGGTGCTGTCCTTGCCGGCGCTGACGAGAGGCTGGTGGCGGCGCTGGGGGAGTTTGGCCGCTTCATCGGCATTGCCTACCAGGTGGCCGATGATTTGACCGGCGTGTTCGGCGATGAATCCCGGACCGGCAAAGTCGGGTGGGGCGACCTGCGCGAGGGCAAACGCACTGCCCTCATCTCGCATGCGGCAGCCGAGCCGCAGTGGCCAAGGATCGCCGAGCTGCTGTCCGGCCCGGACCTGACCGCAGCCGATGCGGCGGAAGTGCGCGGCCTGCTGATTGAAGCAGGTGCCCGCGACCGGACCATGCAGCTCGCCGCCGACCTCACCGAACACGCGCTGCGGGCCCTCGACCAGCCATTCGTGCCACAGGCCTTACGCGACGGGCTGGCGCCCATTTCCGCCGTCGTCACTGAACGGATACCAGCATGAGCCGGAACCGTGACCCCCTTGCCGATTACACAAGTGCGGCTTTGAAGTCCTCCGCTGTAGTGCTGCGGTCCTACTCGACCTCCTTCGGCCTGGCATCACGGCTGTTCGGGGCCTGCGTGCGCCGCCAGGTGGAGTCCGTTTACGCGCTGGTGCGGGTTGCAGACGAAATTGTCGACGGCGTGGCGTCCGCCGCAGGCCTGGAACCTGACGAGAGCCGGTGCCGGCTGGACGGGTTCGAACACGAGACCGAACAGGCCATGGCCACCGGTTACAGCACCAATCTGGTGGTCCACGCCTTTGCCGACACTGCCCGCCGCACGGGCATCGGAACGGACCTCACCCGTCCGTTCTTTTCCTCGATGCGGGCAGACCTCGACCAGGTGGAACACACGCCGGAGTCCTTCGCCGCATACATCTACGGTTCGGCGGAAGTGGTGGGCCTGATGTGCCTTAAGTGCTTCCTGCACGGGCATTCGTTGAGCGCGGAAGAAATGGCCCGGCTGGAGCGCGGCGCCCGCCACCTCGGTGCAGCCTTCCAAAAGGTCAACTTCCTGCGGGACCTGGGTGAGGACTTCACCTCCCTGGGGCGCAGCTATTTCCCGGGCGTCTCGCCGGCCAACTTCGATGAAGCCCACAAGAACCGGCTGCTGGACGACATCGACCACGACCTGCAGGAGTCCCGCGCAGTGCTGCGCCGGCTGCCACGCTCCAGCCGGCTGGCCGTCGCCCTGGCCCAGGAGCTCTTCGCTGAACTTGCTGGGCGCATCCGCGCCACCCCCGCGCCGGAGCTGATCCGGGCCCGGGTCAGCGTGCCAAACCCGGTGAAAGTGCAGATCGCCGCCGCAGTCCTGACCGGCAGGCGGGGACTGGCCCCCTCCAGCCCGGACACCGCCCGGGTAGAGGCACCGTGAAGCCCCCCGTCCCCTCCGGAGGCACCGCCGTCGTGATCGGTGGCGGCATCAGTGGCCTGGCAGTTGCCGCGCTGCTGTCCGCGGAGGGGCACCGCGTCACGGTGCTTGAGCAGCAGGACAGGGTAGGAGGGCGCGCCCATTCCTGGAGCCAGGACGGTTTCCGGTTCGACGCAGGTCCCTCCTGGTACCTGATGCCGGAGGTGATTGACCACTACTTCCGGCTGCTGGGAACCTCAGCTGATGAGCAGCTGGACCTGGTGAAACTCGATCCGGGCTACCGGCTCCTTTCGGAGGGCTTCGCTGGACCCGTGGACGTCCCGGCCGGGCGGCGCCGCGTAGTGGAGCTCTTCGAGCGGCTGGAACTTGGAGCGGGCGAACGGCTGGAGAGGTATCTTGATTCGGCTGCCGAGACCTACACCATGGCCACCCGCCGCTTCCTGTACTCCACATTCGAGTCGTTCGCCCCGCTGCTGACGCCGGACGTGCTGGGCCGTCTGCCCCGCCTTGGCCGCCTGCTGCTGCAGCCGCTGCACAGCTACGTCCGGGGCCACGTGTCCAACCCGCGCCTGCAGCAGATCCTTGAGTACCCCGCGGTGTTCCTGGGAACCTCGCCCTTCACTGCGCCGAGCATGTACCACCTGATGAGCCACCTGGACCTCGACGACGGCGTGCTCTATCCGATGGGCGGCTTCGCCCGGCTTGTGGACGCCCTGGAGAGGCTTGCCCGGGACACCGGAGCCACCATCGTGACAGGTGCCGAAGTACTTGCGATCGACACCGGATCCACCGGGTCCCGGCGGCGTCCCGCGGCGGTACGGGGCGTGCGCTACCGCACCGGGGACGGAACCGAACATACAGTAGCGGCCGACATCGTTGTTTCCGCCGCCGACCTGCACCACACGGAAACCACACTCCTTCCGCGGAACCTGCAAACCTACCCTCAGCGTTACTGGTCGCGCAGCACCGCCGGGCCCAGCGCCCTGCTCCTGTACCTGGGCGTACGCGGTGAGCTGCCCCAACTGGAGCACCACACCCTCCTCTTCACCGGCGACTGGGAGGAAAACTTCCGGGCCATCTTCGGCCGGAAGACCTTCATCCCCACCCCCGCCTCAATGTACGTGTGCAAGCCCAGCGCCACCGATCCCACCGTGGCACCGGACGGACATGAGAACGTCTTCGTCCTGGTGCCCATCCCGGCGGATCCAGGCCTCGGCGGCAGCGGAGAAGAGCAAATCGAACGCGTGGCCGACGCCGTGATCCAACAACTCAGCGACTGGGCCGACATACCGGACCTTGCGGAGCGCATCGTCCTGCGCCGCAGCTACGGGCCTGCCGATTTTGAGCGCGACTACCACTCATGGAAAGGCACCTCCCTGGGACCGGCCCACACGCTGCGGCAGAGCGCCTTCTTCCGCGCCGGCAATGCCAGCCGGAAAGTCCAGGGGCTCTACTACGCGGGCGGTTCCACGATTCCGGGCATCGGCATTCCCATGTGCCTGATCAGCGCGGAACTCGTCATCAAGCGGCTGCGCCATGACGTGAGCACAGGACCGCTGCCGGTCCCGCTGCGCCCGGACAAGGTGCGGGAGGAAACGGTCAGATGATCGCTGCAGCCTACTTGTCGTTGCTCCTGGTCTCGCTGGGCTGCATGGTGCTGCTCGACCAGCGGCTGCGCCTCTTTTTCTGGCATGATGCCCGCCGCGCGGCTGCAGTCCTTGCCGCCGGATTGGTCTTCTTCCTCGCCTGGGACCTGGGCGGCATCGGGCTCGGCATTTTCTTTCGCGGACACAACGAGACGATCGGCATCGAACTCGCCCCCGAACTGCCCGTGGAGGAGCCCGTCTTCCTGGTCTTCCTCAGCTATCTGGTCATGAACCTGTTCCTGCTGTTCCGCCGGGGCCTTGAGATGCGGGCACGCCGGACTGAGCACGCGGAGGAACGCTCGTGACGTACTGGGCACTAAACGCAGTGTTCCTCACGGTGGCACTCGCCGTGGCCATCGCCGCGGTGCGCGTGCTGACTGCTGCCCGACGCAAAGTGGTGCTGGCCGCGGCAGGTGGCGCCGCCGCCGTCGTCCTGGTGCTGACGGCCGTGTTCGACAACCTGATGATCGCAGCAGGACTCTTCAACTACTCGTCTGACCGAATCTCAGGCGCCTCCGTCGGACTGGCGCCGCTGGAGGACTTCGCCTACCCGGTGGCCGCGGTGCTGCTGCTGCCATCGCTGTGGATTGTCCTCGGCGAACGCTCCCGGAAGCGGCGGCCATGAAGACCCTCCGCACCCTGCTGGTCTCCTCGCGCCCGCTGTCCTGGGTGAACACCGCCTACCCGTTTGCGGCGGCCTACCTGCTCACGGCCGGACAGATAGACCTTGCCTGGATCGTGGGGACCCTGTACTTCCTGGTTCCATACAACCTGGCGATGTACGGGATCAATGACGTGTTCGACTACGAATCGGATCTCCGGAACCCGCGTAAGGGGGGTGTGGAAGGTGCCGTGCTCGAGCGGTCCATGCACAGGACCACGCTGCTCGCCGCGGTTGCCACGAACGTGCCGTTCCTTGCCGTGCTGGTGCTGCTCGGCGGACCCCTGTCGTGGCTGGTGCTGGCCATCAGCATTTTCGCGGTGATCGCATACAGCGCGCCGGGCCTGCGCTTCAAGGAACGCCCCTTCCTCGACTCGGCCACGTCCAGCACCCACTTCGTCAGCCCTGCGCTCTACGGACTGGTCCTGGCGCAGGCCGACTTCACGCCCGCGCTCTGGGCACTTTTAGGCTCCTTCTTCCTCTGGGGCATAGCGAGCCAGGCCTTCGGGGCGGTGCAGGACGTCGTCGCTGACCGCGAAGGAGGCATCGCCTCGATTGCCACCGTCACCGGTGCCTCCGCGACCGTCCGGTTCGCCATCGCCGCCTACCTGCTCGGCGGGGCGCTGATGCTGTTCACCCCCTGGCCCGGCCCGCTGGCAGCCCTCCTGGTGTTGCCGTACGTGCTGAACATCGTCCCGTTCGCATCCTTGAAGGACGACGACGCTGAGTTCGCCCACCGCGGCTGGGAACGCTTCCTGTGGCTGAACTACGTGACCGGGTTCTTCGTCACGATGCTGCTGATCTGGTACGCAACCATTCGCTGACACGTTAGGCCTCGGCTTCACGCCCGGCGGCGGAGAGCTGGCCGCCATGAGCCAGGCGGGCGTGGTCAACAACTTAAACGACGGCCTGCATGGATGGGCAGGAGGTGGCGCATGCCCTGCAGGCCCTGAGCCCGGCACCGTTGTTGTTCCTCACGGGCAGGGCAGAGGAAGACGATGTCTTTTCCGGATTGGCTTCGGGAGCGGCCGCTTACCTCACCAAACCGTTCCGTCCTGGCACCCTCAGGGAAGGCCCTGAGACTTTGCCCCATTTCCGGCCCACGCAGCAGCACGGGCTCAGTCCTAGCAGCTAAGCCCCAACGGTGATGGGCAGATCGCCACAGCCCTGTACAGGGGGTTACCGCGGCAGCAGAACGCAGCCGAGTGTGCTATTTGCCATGCACTCGCGGGCTTATCAATGGAGGACTGGTCTTCATTCGTAAAACAGCATGACCCAGGTGCTTCTGCCCCCGGGCATCGTTTCCCAGCCTCGCCTGTCCCAGCGCCGGAAATAGATGATCTAGAGACAGGCGGCAGGGGCATGGCGTAATGTTCAAGGCCAAACAGATGGGTCGGGCTGCGCCGCTTTTGTTGCTGTCTCCAGTGGTTTTGGTTTTCGGTATGGCCTTGAATCGGAGCTTCGATTGGCGCAGCTCGTTGAGGAGTGAGTCGGGAAGGGGCAGGGGAGTGCCTGCAGGTCGGAAGGTTCTCAATATCGTCGCTGGTGCCACCGCTATTGGCGGATTCGCGGCCGACTGGAATCGGACCCATTTGTTCAACCCGAACTGGCCCCCGCACGCGAAGTTCCATGACGCACAGACGATCGCCATGGCGGCGCTGCTGGGGCTGGGCGGTCTGTACGCGTTGAACCGCAAGGGCTCCGCCCCACAGCGAAACACAGCAATGGGAGCGATATTGCCCGCTTTCTTCTGGGCGTCGATGGGTGCCGCCTTCGGGTTTCCTCGTACTGCAGGCTTGCAGTCCGAGTTCCCCGAGAGGGTCCCGCGGGTCCGGGGCGTGTGGATCGATGAGCGGTTCGCCAGCGGCGGAATGCTGGGGTTGATCGCTGTGGGCTACTGGCTGGATCGCCGGTGGCAAACCGGCAAGGCCCGACGGCGTTAGGGCGAATTAGGACCGGCTTGTCCCACAGCTCCGCAAGTGGGAACCCGCTGGTGCCGCCACAATCCCGGAAATAGACAGGCAGCAGCCCGGATGATCTCAGGTGCTGGGTCCTCGTGTTTCCTCCCATCCATCTGCTCGTGCCGGCATCCTCATCGACTCCCATCGTTCAGCGGGCGGCGGCACAACGGGGCCAGTTGTCCGAGGGGCAGCGCGGTGCAAGCCCTTCCTGTCTTGAACACTTCATTGGCTATGGTCCAGCATCCACCCATACAGCTCGGCAGGTGGCGCGAAAGGGGTTCACAGCCCATTGTCAGGAACAGTCCGTAGGTTGCAGTGAATAAAGCGAAATATGCAGTGACTGCATAGGGCGGGGTGCTTTGAGAAGGTGGAGTGATATGAGGAGAGACGGGCAGTGAGCGGCCGTTTCGTGATTGATGCCGAAGGCATCACCAAGTCCTATGGTGCGGGGTTGTCGCGTTTCGACGCTTTGAAGGGCGTGTCCCTTCAGATCGTTGCGGGGGAGAGTGTGGCCATTGTCGGGAAGAGTGGTTCGGGTAAGTCCACGCTGATGCATATCCTCGCTCTTTTGGACGAGCCGGACGCCGGGTCTTTGCGGGTCACCGGGGCGGACGCCCGGGAGTTATCGGCGAAGCAACTGAACGCTTTGCGTAACCGGGAGTTCGGGTTCGTGTTTCAGCAGTTCTTCCTCACTCCGAATACCACGGTGTTGGATAATGTCGTACTTCCGCTCAAGATCGCGGGAGTCAGCCCCTCCGAGCGGCGCCGTTCAGGCATGGCGGTGTTGGAGCAACTGGAACTGGCAGACAAGGCTGCGAACAAGGCCACAGATCTGTCGGGCGGGCAGAAGCAGCGGGCGGTGATCGCCCGTGCGCTGATAAACAAGCCCAGCATCATCTTCGCCGACGAGCCAACCGGGAACCTGGACACAGCCACCGGCGCGACAGTGGAGGACATTTTGTTCGGGTTGAACAAAGACAACGGCATCACCCTCATCGTGGTAACCCACGACGTGGATCTGGCCGCCCGCTGCGACCGGCAGGTATTCCTCCGAGACGGGCTGATCGAGCGCACGAGCCGGTCAACGCACGATGGTGCGGCTGTAGGGAGGCAGGTGTGAACGCCCCTGACCTGGTCTCCTCAGCGGTGGCCAACACGTTTCGTTCCAAGTTGCGCACCACTTTGACTGTGTTGGCGATCTTCGTGGGAGCTTTCACCCTGACTATCACCAACGCGGTCGGTGCAGGGGTTTCGGACTACGTGGACAAGCAGGTCTCGGCCATGGGGTCAGAGGACATGCTCTTCGTCCAGAAGGCTACCGGGGACACCGCCTCGGGCGAGCGACCGGAGGTGTACGACCCGGAGGCCGCCCGCAGTGCCCGCGTGCCGGGTCCCCGTCAGAGTGATCCGCTGACCGATGAGGACCTCAAGACGATACGGAGCACGGCCGGCGTCGTTGGTGCGGACCCGTTGCGCCTGGTCGCCCCGGATTACATCGCGCGTGAGGGTGGAACCGCTTACCAGTTCACGGCGAACCGGGTGGGCAGCATCGCCCGTGCTGATCTCGAGGCCGGTCAGCAGCTTGACCGGGCCTCCGAGGAGTACCAGATTGTCATTCCCACCACGTACGTGGCGCCGCTGGGCTTCGGCTCCGCCGAAGAAACCATCGGGTCGGCTGTCCAGTTGGGCATCACTGATGTGCTCGGGAAACAGGACACAGTGGAGGCAACCGTGGTTGGCGTCTCCAGGGAGAGTCTTTTGGCTTCCGGGGCAAGCATGAACGAGGCCCTGCTTGCAGAGCTCTCAGGGGTCCAGTCCGCCGGTATCGACAGCGGGACGCCCGGTTATGCCGCTGTCATTGCCCGTTTCGACACATCCCTGCCCGGTGAAGAGGTTGATGCGCTCAAGTCCTCCCTCGAAGCGGACGGGTTCACCGCCCAAACCATCGAGGATCAACTCGGAATGGTCCAGACCGTCATCAACGGTATCGTCGGAATTCTTAACGCTTTCGCCGTGATCGCCCTGGTAGCGGCA
Organism: Pseudarthrobacter sp. NCCP-2145; assembly: GCF_023708005.1. NCBI lineage: Bacteria > Bacillati > Actinomycetota > Actinomycetes > Micrococcales > Micrococcaceae > Pseudarthrobacter > Pseudarthrobacter sp. NCCP-2145. The sequence goes on from NZ_BRCG01000018.1 coordinate 27,569, forward strand.
GGCTTCGGGATCATCAATACCTTGCTGATGAGCGTGCAGGAACGCACCCGGGAGATCGGACTGATGAAGGCCATGGGCATGAGCGGGGGAAGGATTTTTACCCTGTTCAGCCTCGAGGCCGTCGTCATCGGTTTCCTTGGCAGCGCGATTGGCGCCGCCGCTGCCGTGGCCCTCGGATCCACGATCAGCTCCCTACTGGCCGGCGGGGCACTTTCCGGGTTGCCGGGGTTGACGATCATGCTCTTCGAGCCTGTCACCGTGGCCGGGGTGATCCTGTTGATTATGGCGATCGCTTTCCTGGCCGGGACCCTGCCCGCCAGGCAGGCCGCGAAGCAGCACCCCATCGATTCCCTGCGCTACGAATGATGCGGGAAGGGGGAACGGAAGTGTATAGCCGTGGGATACACGGGGCTCTTATGCCCCGTAGTATCTCCGATGACTTGTCTCGTGCTTTACAAGCATGGATTAGTCAGGGGTACCAACCCTGCATAAGGTGGGCGCTAATCCTTCTACACTCATTCTCTTAAACACTAAGAAGGTTTTTTGCCTAATACCCGTGGATAAGCGTGTGCCATAAGAAGTGACGACATGTAGGCATGCAAGCTTTTGAACTTCCCTCAGGCGAACCGACGTTCCTTGCTCCGCTTGTCGTTACCGGAGTCCGTGCCGTTTTAAGACGTTTTGGAGGGAGCGCAGCACAGAACGTTGTACGAGCCGGGGGACGCGTCCCAGGTCTTCGCGGTACAGTCAACCGCAGCCTCAATCAAGTGGAGGGTTCGTCTCCTGATGACTGATTCGAGTTCCTCGATGGCGTCCTGGTCGACTTCGAGTATGTGGACGACCATCGGCTGCATCAACGCCCTTAGTGCGGGTGGAGGGCTTTAGGGACGAAGTTTCCGCTTCGATACCCTGCTCTATGAAGGCAGGACAGACGGGATTTGTGCAGGATGAAGCTCACAACACGGATTAGATCGGCTGCTGATGGGTGGCTTGCCTTGGAGGTCCTTGAGCTGCCCGGTCTAGAGGCGTATGCGAAAGCTTTTGAGGACATTCCTCAGGCAGTGCAGGCGGCGGCCGCTGCACTGACAGGCCGGCCAGCGGATAAGTTCGACGTCGATGTGAAGCTGTAAGGGATGCTGCAGCTATTTTCATTGGTGGTCGGAATCCGTTGCTGACCACGCCTTGGCTTCGACGAGGTCGACTGGAACACCCGACTGGACGTCGGCGACCCCTCCGGGAGCTGGACGTATCCGCCCGCGCTCGGTGAGGCCATGACCCCGGCCGCGAGTTCGTCGGCGAGGAACTCATCGTTCATGTCACCCCAAGGCCGGGGACTGGCTCACCTGTTGCTTCTGTTTCCTGTTCCGGCGCCGGTCCCAGCTCGCGCGCGAAAAGAAGGCCACTCGTACTGCATCGAGTGCGATGGATAGCACGATTCCGGCTGAAATGCCGGACGCTTTATGTGTCAGCGGTGGAGTGGGCCGTCTTGGTTGCCGCGGCAATGCCGTCAATGTCGACCGGCAGGTGCGAAGGTCCGCGCAGGAAAGGGCTCGGTCGGTAGGGTGGTGGGTCGGCGACCAGCCGCGGGTTCTTCAGTCTGCTGGCGAATGCGGTGAGGGCGATTTGGGCTTCGAGTCGGGCGAGGGGTGCGCCGAAGCAGATGTGGATGCCGCTGCCAAAGCCGAGGTGTTGGTTGTTGGGTCGGTCCGGGATGAACAGGTCGGGGTCGGTGACGTGTGCGGGGTCACGGTTGCCTGCGGCCAGGAGCATCGTGATGGAGGCGCCTGCGGGAATGGTCGTGCCGGCGACGTCGATATCGTCGAGGGCTGTGCGGAAGGGAAGGAAATGTACCGGGGGCTCGTAGCGCAGCAGCTCCTCGACCATCGGAATGGCCAGGTCGGGATCGTTGCGCAGTTTCTGAAGCTCCTGCGGGTGGCGTAGCAGTGTCAGCGCGCCGTTGGAGATGAGGTTCACGGTGGTTTCGTGTCCTGCGATGAGCAGGAGAAGCCCGGTGCTGACCAACTGGTCGGCGGGCATGCGGCCTTCCGGGCCGTCGCCCGTGGCCATCGCCGAGAGCATGTCATTGCCTGGTGCCTGCCGGTGGGCCTCGACTAGTTCTTCCATGAATGCGCGCAGTTCCTTGCCGGCCTCAGCCCTCTTCTTTTGTTGTGTTTCCGGATCGAGGCCGGGATCCGTGGATTGCAGGGCAACGTCCACCCAGACCCGGAAACGCTGTTCGTCGCCCGGGGGGACGCCGAGAAGTTCGCAGATCACGGTGACGGGCAGTGGATACGCAAGGTCATCGACGACGTCGATCCTGGTGCGGTCAGCCATGTTGTCGATCAGTTCGGTGACGATTTCCGTCATCCTTGGCTCCATTCCGGCGACCCGGCCCGGCGTCGTGGGCGGTCCGAAGTCGCGCATGGCGATCCGCCGGAATTTGTCGTGGTCGGGCGGATCCATGCTCAGGAACGTCGGAGTCATGCCCAGGATGCCCCCGTCGTCGTCATCGTCACCGGCGGCGCCAGCGGCTGCGGCAGCGGCAGCCGGGTTGCGGCTGAGGTCAGAACTTACCCGCGGGTCATGCAGCAGGGCGGCGATCTCCGCGTAAGTGCTGACGACGTAGCTTTCGTCCGGAAGCTTTGTCACCGGATTCTTGCGGAGTTCCGCGTAGAACGGGTAGGGGTTTGCCCTGTTGGAGGGATCGAGGATCTGCTCCCAGAGGGTGGCCTGGCTCATGGTGGAGGCTCCTTTATTCGTGGAACGCGGTTTCTGCGGTCCTTCGCGACGGCATGTCACCGGCGGCGAGGCGGGTTAATCTGGCGCGGCGTTCATTGGGATCGTGACCGGTCACGACGACTGTCGCGTCCTGGGTGGGGCTGGTTATTGGCCGGAACTTCGCCGGCACGGGCCGGGCATCGGCTGACTCGTCGACGTGGCTAAACGACGGCGGGAAGGGGGCGGCCTGCTCAATCAGCGGTTCGTAGAATTCGAGCCATTTGTTCTGGTTGAAGGCGACGGCCGCAACGATACGCCCCTTGTAGCCATAGACAGCGACGAAACGTTTCAAGGCCACCGATCCCTGGACGATGGCTACCTCATCGGCGACCGAAGGCACGCCGACGCTCTTGATTTCGGTGCCGAACTGGACGGACCAGAATTTTGGCATCGCTAGGTGCGGCCACCGTTCCGTCTCGCGGCTGACCATGTTGTGCGCCGCGACCTCGGCCTGGGAGATGGCGTTGCCCCAGTGCTCGACGGCGAGGTACTGATAGCCGTACATCGGCTGCGGGGCGCGCGCTATGTCGCCGGCGACGAAGACGTCATCGGTGACCAGGCCGTTCGCGTCGAAGGCGCGGCAACCGGTGTCGCATGCGACGCCCCATACGCCGCAGGCCAGGCCTGAATCTTCCAACCATTCGACATTGCGGACGGCGCCGAGCGCGGCGACCGCCACGTCCACCTCCAGCGTAGTGCCATCGGACAGGACGGCCCGGCGCAGCTGCCCGGTGGCGTCACCCTCAAGGGTCAGGACCCGGACACCGCAGCGCAGATCCACACCTTTCTCGAGCTGCAGCTCCCCGGCGACTGTGCCGATCACCCCGCCGAGGGCGGCAACGAGCGGTGCCGGGCCGGCCTCCGCGACGGTGACCTGCAGGCCGAGTTCACGGCACACGGAAGCGACCTCGCACCCGATGAACCCCGCGCCGATGACCAGCACCCTGCGTGGCCCCCGGGCGAGGAGGTCGCGCAGCTTCGCTGAATCCTCCCGCGTGCGCAGCGTGAGCACTCCTCTCAGGGCTGCCTCCGCTGCGTTGGGCCAGGGTCGGGCGCGCAGGCCGGTGGCGATCAACAGCTTGTCGAATCCGATCCGGGCGCCGTCGGCGAGGTGAAGCTGCTTCGCGGCCAGGTCCAGACTCGTGGCCGCTACGCCCAGCCGCCAGTCGGCGTCGATGTCGCGGCGGCGTGGCAGTGTTGTATCGTCCGACCGCGCGGACCCGGACAACAGCTGTTTGGAGAGGGGCGGCCGGTCGTAGGGTTGGTGCGGTTCCTGCCCGACCAGGGTCAGGGAGCCGGTGAAGCCTTCCTCCCGCAGCCGCTCTGCTGCGTGCAGCCCAGTCAGCGATGCACCGACGATGACGATCCGTCCCGTCTTCCTGAACGTTTCGGAGCCCTCCCAGTCGTCCCTGGCCGTGTCCGGTGTTCCCGCCTTGGTGCCCGGGTGCAGCGACCCGGTCTGTCCGTCCGCGTGTTCGAGTCTGATGGCCTGGACCGGACATGCAGCGGCTGCCCGGCGGATCCTGGTGCGCTGCGTCCCGTCGGGGTCGGGGTCGTAGGTGAGTGCCTCGTCTCCCTGGATGGTGAAGACATCCGGTGCGAGGAAGGCACATTGTGCGTAACCCTGGCATTTATTGAGATCGACGACGATCCTCATGCCGGTTTCTCCGTCCTGCCGGCTTTCCTCTGCCGTGGGGCCGACGCCTCGCCCGATTCGAGCGGGCCGCTCATCTCAGAGCATGGAGGGGGTCCGGGAAGGCGTCGATTCCATTCACGATCAAGTGAATTTGAGTCTAGACCCGGTGCGCAGCCAGCGGAAGAGTGTGCAGTTACTGCATATTTCTTCCAACTGCACTATCGTGCGTGGCCTGCTTTGACGCAGGGCGCCGAGTGTCCTTGGGGTCTGTTCGCTGATCGGCAACGACCCCGCGGACACGCTCCTGTCGCACCTGCAGGACATCAGATGCTGGATTTCGCGCCCACCCTTCTGTGGGCAGGATTATCCTGTGGTCATGCTTATCGCGTTCCTTGGCCGCACGTTGCCCGCCGGCCGGGCATCCCGGCACAACCCGATCGTAGCGCCGTGTTCCGAGTAGGGAGCACACCATGGCTGTAGACGGGTTACGGGAACGCAAACGGGCGGCTACGCAGGCCGCGATCGAACGCGCTGCGATCAATCTCGCACTTGAACACGGCTACGACAACATCACTGTAGACATGATCTGCGAATCCAGCATGGTCTCGCAGCGCACCTTTTTCAATTACTTCGGTTCCAAGGAAGGCGTCATCCTCGGGGTGATCCCGCCACTGCCCTCCGATCAGCAGATCGACGCCTTCGCCCGGAAGGCGGGAACGGACGTGTTGGGAGACTTCCTGACGTTGGTCGTGGAGTGGCTCCTGGACCAGGAGCCCGACGCCGACGTGGTCATGGCCCGCCGGACAGTGATCATGCAGACTCCGGAACTGCTGAACAAGCAAACGGCGCGGATGGCCGAATTCGAGGAGCAGTTTGTCGCGATCGTCCATACCCGCTACGAGGCTCAGGGACGCGACCGGGCTGCCGATCCAGACCTCGAAGACGAGGCGCGCATGGTCGTCTCCCTGAGCACCGGCGTTATGCATTACGTGATGCGTCAGCGGTTGAGCGCCTCGCCGGCGGCCTCCACGTCGGAGCTGTTGCGCAGGTCCATCAAGCTGATCCACCGCATCACGAACGATGCGTCGCAACCCCAGAACCGCATGGCACCAAAACCACGATCGATACGCTCCCGAACGCGCCGGTAGCTGGCGCCGATGCGGCGTCCAAGCGCCACATCCTGCTGATCTTCGCCGGCTGGCCTGTTCGTGGCGGAGGGAGTTAATGGGTCTCGGCTTGCTGCGCGCCAGGTTGGGAGGGTGGCGGCCGATGAAGGCGATGGCTCCTGGACCAGGAGGCTGACACCGCGGCTGGGTTCCAAGGGGAGAGGGCAAGGATCTGCAGGCCTTCGAGCTATTCGGAGCGGTCCCGGGAGAGGGCGCCGCTGATTGCAGCGCCCTGTCCGACAGCGGTGATGAACGGATGAAGTTGCCGAGGAAGCCGGTTACTGGTGCTCCTGTGCTGAAGAACACAAAAGACTGATGTGCCGCCCATGCCATGGCGTTCATCAGGCCTAGCTTCGCGGGCCCTTCGCCGCATCGCTGCGCGGAATTTCAAGTATGCATTTGTGCAGAAAATGCATTCATGCAATTATCTATGCATGACCAAAACTGCGACCCCCTCCCTGCGGGAGCGTCGGAAGGCCGAAACCTGGACTGCCCTCCATGAGGCTGCCGCGTCGCTGGCTCTGGAGCGTGGCCTTGAGCACGCGACGGTGGGGGCCATCGCCGACAGTGCCGGCGTATCATCCCGGACATTTTTCAACTATTTCCGGGCCAAGGAGGATGCCGTCCTGGGCCTCCAGGAGCCTGTACTGGATCCGCAGCTGCTGTCCCGGATGTCCCCCGGCGTTGATCTGGTAGGGCAGGTTTCGCGGCTGCTGGTGGCGGTGGCGCGGACGGCTCTGGGGAGCACTGACGCGCTCCGACGCCGTCAGCTCATGGCCGCGTATCCCCATCTGGCCCAGCGTCAGATGGAATACATGGTCAAAGCCGAGGCACTGGTCTGCGAGGCCGTGGCCAGCGTACTCGCCAGCGATCCTTCATGGGCTGCCGGAGACGAGGGATTCGGCGCTGACGATACGGCGCGGATGCTTGTCATGATCGCCGGCGTCCCCGTCCGATTCAATCTCACCTCCGCGGGCTACGACCCTGTCAGGGGCCTCAGACCGCAAGACCTTGATCCCTCCCTGGCCCTTCTTCGCCAAATTCAAAGGAAACTTTTATGACTAACATCCCTGCCCGCCAGGCCGCGACGGCCGAGGGAAAGCAGCACATCATCCTGCTGTTCGTCGGGCTGATGCTTTCCATGCTCCTGGCCGCGCTGAACCAGACAGTGCTCAGCACCGCGCTGCCCACGATCGTGGGGGAGCTTAATGGTGTGAGCGACATGCTCTGGGTCATTACCGCGTTCATCCTCGCCTCAACCATCACGATGCCGGTTTACGGCAAGCTGGGCGACCTGATGGGCCGCAAAGCCCTTTTAATGGCCGCGATCGTGCTGTTTATGGCCGGTTCCGTGGTCGGCGCGCTGGCAGAGAATATGGGTGTTCTGATCACCGCCCGTGTCATCCAGGGACTGGGTGGAGGTGGCCTGATGATCCTGTCGCAGGCGATCATCGCCGATGTTGTTCCGGCCCGCGAACGCGGCAAATACATGGGCGTCATGGGTGGCGTTTTCGCTATTTCTTCCGTTGCCGGCCCGCTGCTGGGCGGCTGGTTCACCGAGGGCCCGGGGTGGCGCTGGGTCTTCTGGATCAACATTCCGCTGGGCCTGCTGGCACTGGCCGGCGCTGCGTTCTTCCTCAAACTCCCCAGGCGCAGCGGGAAACCGCGTCTGGATCTGGGCGGCATGGTGCTGATTGCCGTTGCGACGACCTGCCTGGTGCTCTTTGCCACCTGGGGCGGGAGCAAGTATGAGTGGAACGATCCCATCATCCTGGCTCTGATTGCCGGCACCATCGTGGCGGCCGTGGCTTTTGTCCTCGTTGAACGCCGCACGGCCGAGCCGATCATTCCCCTGCACCTGTTCAAGGACCGCAACTTCAACCTCACCACCATCGCCGGCCTGCTGATTGGAGTGGCGATGTTCGGCGCCATCGGCTACCTTCCGACGTATCTTCAGATGGCTTTCAGCGTCAACGCCACGGATTCGGGACTGCTGATGATCCCGATGATGGGCGCCCTTCTCGTCGCCTCGGTCGTCTCGGGTCAGCTGGTGTCCAAAACCGGCCGGTACAAATGGATGCCGATCGCCGGCGGAGTCATCGTGGCGGCGGCATTGGCTCTGCTCTCCACCCTCAAACCGGAGCAGCCGCTATGGGAGATCTGCGCCTATCTGGCCGTCATGGGCCTGGGCCTGGGCCTGAACATGCAGATCCTGGTCCTGATCGTCCAGAACTCCTTCCCGCTGCGGGAGGTCGGCACGGCAACAGCATCGAACAACTTCTTCCGCCAGATCGGCGCCACCCTGGGATCAGCTGTCGTGGGAAGCCTCTTCGCGAGCCGCCTGCACGACCTGCTGATTGAACGCCTCCCGGCAGCGGCCGCCGGCGGCGGGGCGCCAGGCGGGTCCAACTCGCTGACGCCGGCAGTAGTCAACGCCCTCCCGGCGCCGATCAAGGAGGCCATCATCTCCTCCTACAACGATGCCCTGACGCCCATCTTCGTCTGGATGGTTCCCCTGGCGCTGATCGCGACCGTGCTGCTGTGCTTTGTTAAGGAGAAGCCGCTGGCCACCGCCGTTGAACACGACGTGCTGTCAGAATCGATTTCCGAGGGCAACATCCTGATCACCGCCGACGACGCCGAAGACGACGCCCCTGCCCAGGCGGCCAGCTCCGGCCGCTAAAGTCCCTGACACCTGCCCGCAGGTTTGCACGCCGTGCAAACCTGCGGGTAGGCTTTTTCCATGAGTGTTTCTCCGGGCACGGTCCGGTCCGTCCAGCCCGGATGGGAAGCGAACAAAACCGCGACCCGCAACGCCATTGTGGACACGGCGTTGAATCTTGTCCGGGTCAAGGGCCCGGGCCGGTTTACAGTGGACGACATCGCCGCGGCCGCCGGGGTGTCACGGCGGACTTTTTTCAATTACTTCCCCAGCCGTGAGGCGGCCCTGGTGGTCAGCATCGAGGAGTTCCTGGACCATGCGGCGGACCAGTTCCTGGCCCGCCCTGCCGAAGAGCCGCTGGTCGAGTCCATGTACGAGGTGCTGACCGCCCTGGCGGATCCGATCCACCTGGCCGCGATGGCCGAGGTGTACGGCCTGGCCGATACTGACGCGCAGATGAACCGGTTCCAGCTCCAAGGCTGGGAGAACTGCGCCGAGAGGCTGGTCACCGCTATCAGTCAGCGCCCGGGAGCGGATCACGATCCCCTGTATGCCAGCGCCCTGGTCGGCTCGGTGCTCTCCTCAGGGAAAGCCGCACTGTCCCAGTGGTACCGCCGCACCGGCGGTGATGTTACCGAGGAGTCCCTGACACTCCTGCGCCAGCTCCTGGTCGACGTGGTCGGATACCTGCGCCACGGCTTCACCCTGTAGTCCAACCTATTAATCCCCCCCTTTTATCAGAACGGCTGAAATCCATGGCATCCATGCTTTACCACTTGGGCCGGTTGGCCTATCGTCGCCGCTGGTGGGTCCTGGCGCTGTGGATAGCCGTGGTGCTGGGCACCGGTGGCGCCGCGGCCGCGTTCCACGGCACCATGAGCAACAACTTCAGCATTCCGGGCACCGAAAGCCAGCGCGTCCTGGACCAGCTCGAAGAGGAACTGCCAGAAGCAGCCGGAGGCAGCGGCGCCGTGGTCTTCCATGCCACCTCCGGCACTTTCACGCCCGACCAGGAAAAGGCCATCGGAGATGCCCTGGAGCGGCTGAAGGACATTCCGGAAGTCCAGTCAGCTGCCAGCCCTTTCGAACTGCAGAACCAGATCGACGCCGGAGCAGCCCAGCTCGCCGAGGGCAAGGCCCAGCTGGACGCTGCCGGGAAACAAATCACTGAAGGCCGCCTGCAGCTGGACGCGCAGCAGGCCCAGTTGGACGCCGCTGCAGCCGCCGGGGTCCCCGGCATGGACCAGGCCCTCGCCCAGCTGAAAACAGCCCGTGAGCAGCTGGACGCCGGTGCGAAGGAAATCGCCGCCAACGAGGAAGCTCTGGCCTTAGGCCAGCGCAAGCTGGATGCCTCAGCCGGGATGCGGACCGTGTCCGCGGACCGAAAATCAGCCGTCACACAGATCCAGTTCACCCAATCGATCTACGAAGTCGCTCCCGAAGTCCGTGAAGAGGTGAAGGAAACCATCACGGCTGCCTCCGCCTCCGGGGTGGAGGTGTATCTGAGCCAGAGCATCACCCAGGATGTCTCAGAAGTCCTCGGCACAGCCGAAATCATTGGTGTGGGCGTCGCGGCCCTGGTCCTGATCGTCATGCTCGGAACCCTGGTCGCTGCCGGCCTGCCGCTGCTGATGGCCATCATCGGCGTAGCCGTCGGTGTCGGCGCCACGTTTGCGCTCTCCGGTGTGATCGAAATGGCATCCGTGTCGGTATTCCTGGCCCTGATGCTCGGACTCGCTGTCGGCATCGACTACTCACTCTTCATCGTCAACAGGCACCGGACCCAGCTGCTGCACGGGATGGCCATGGAGGAATCCGTGGCCCGGGCCACGGGTACGTCAGGAAATTCGGTGCTGTTCGCCGGGCTGACCGTCGTCATCGCCCTGGCCGCCCTGGCCGTACCCGGCCTTCCGTTCCTGACCATCATGGGCCTGGCAGGTGCCGGCACCGTCGCCCTGGCCGTGCTCGTCGCCCTGACCCTGACCCCCGCAATGCTCGGATTCATCGGAACCCGAATCCTGTCCAAACGGGCATGGGACAAGGCACGTGCCGCGGCTGCCGCCGCTGCCGAGAAAGCGACCCGGGCCGGGACATCGGCCGAAGCCCTGGAAGAAGCCGAGGACCAGGAACACAGCCGCCACGGCTGGGGCGCGTTCGTCACCCGCCATCCCATCATCGTTCTCACCGTGACGGTCCTGGCACTGGCCATTACCGCCCTTCCGGCGGCCCAGCTCCGGGTAGCCCTGCCCGACGGAGGCACCGAGCCGGTGAACTCCGACGCCTACAAGGCCTACTCCACCCTTGGCGAGTCCTTCGGCGAAGGCGTCAACGGCCCGATCATCGCCGTCGGCAAACTCCCCGAAGGGCTAAGCGCCGCCGAATCAGAGAAACTGCAGTACGACGTCGCGGACCGGCTCCGGGACGTAAAAAACGTCACCGCCGCCCTGCCCGCCCTCCTCAGCGAGGACGGCCGGACCGCGATCTTCCAGGTCATCCCGGCCGAGGGGCCGGCCAGCGCCAGTACCGAACAGGTCGTCGCGGACCTGCGCAGCGCCGCCGCAGACATCGAAACGGACACCCGGGTGAGCATCGGCCTGACCGGCCAGACAGCAGCCAACATCGACGTCTCCGAGAAACTGTTCAACGCCCTTCCCCTGTACCTGGGCGTCGTCATCGGACTCTCCCTGGTGCTGTTGCTGCTGGTCTTCCGCTCCATCCTGGTCCCGCTGCTGGCAACGGGCGGGTTCCTGCTCTCCATGGCAGCGACCTTCGGCGCCATCGTCGCCGTCTACCAGTGGGGCTGGCTCGGCGAGATCTTCGGGGTCCACAACCCGGCGGCGGTCCTGAGCTTCCTGCCGATCATCCTCATCGGCGTGCTGTTCGGCCTGGCCATGGACTACCAGGTCTTCCTGGTCTCGGGCATGCGCGAATCCCACATCCACGGAGAAGACGCCCGGACCGCCGTCCGGACCGGCTTCAGCCACGGTGCACGCGTCGTGACCGCCGCCGCGATCATCATGACAGCCGTCTTCGCAGGGTTCATCTTCTCCGGACTGACCATGGTCCGCCCGATCGGGTTCAGCCTCTCCTTCGGCGTTTTGGTCGACGCATTCCTGATCCGGATGACCATCATCCCCGCAGCGATGCACCTCCTCGCCGAAAAAGCCTGGTGGATCCCCCGCTGGCTGGACCGCATCCTGCCCGACGTCGACGTCGAAGGCGCCAAACTACCGGCCGCCCCCGCCGCCACCGGACCGTCAGCCCCTGTACTGGTCAGCACACGCGACTGAGCAGGATCTCAGGTGCCGCCTTGAACATTGCCCCAGGCCGCTGTCGCTCAGGAAGGCACCTTTTCTGCCCTGCAGCAGGTCTCCTGTGGGCATGTTGCGTCGCGGGACCGCTGGAAAAGATTGGATCCGTAACGCATGATCCATGCCCCTTCCCGCAGCCGCGGGACTAAGCGGACAATGCCCTGCCGCTGTTTGGAAAAACCGCCGGACTTCCCTGCGCCGGACGCGGCAGGGAGCCCGACAGTTTTTCAGGCTACGAACTGTCGGGTCGCCGTAGCAGGCAGGACAAGCCCCAGGGAGGCAGGGGACTCAGCGTCTCGGTTGTTCTTCCCTGGGCAACCAACCAACGTTCGTGGTGGCCTCCGGAGTGGGAAAGCCTCAGTAAGCCAAAAGAGCGAGGCTACCAATGCTGCGGCATCGGCGAGGAAGCACAGCGCCGGCCTGCTTAGCCCAAATGTATAAAGCGAAGCGACTCCGGAAAGAAGGCAGGAAGTGACCGGTCATGCAATGGACGCTCAACCATCCGGCGGTGGCCCGCAGTATTCCAATCACGGACGGGACAAACTGTCCCGGGACGAAACACGCACGCAGTTCCTAAGTGCGGCTCAGGAAGTGTTCGCAGATAGGGGCTATCACGGCGCCGGCATGAATGAAATTGCCCGGGCGGCCGGAGTAAGCAAGCCGGTACTCTACCAGCACTTTCCCTCCAAGCGGGAGCTCTACATAGAGCTGCTGGACATCAACCTCAGTACCTTGACCGATCTCCTGCTGCGAACCCTCAACTCCACGAAGGACAATAAGGAAAGGGTACAGGCAGCCATACATGCGTTCTACCGCTTCATCGACAGTGACAACCGGGCCCACCGCCTCGTCTTTGAATCCGGCCTCATAAACGACCCTGACGTAAATTCGCGCCTTGAGACATTCAACAACGCCTTTGCCGGTGCCATTGCCCGGGCCATCAACGAAGATACAAAACTACCGGTAGCAGAGGCAGAACTGCTGGCCAGAGGGCTGGCAGGCTTAACCCAGGTAAGCGCACGCTATTGGTTGGAGACCAACGGAAACCTGAACCTCAAGACGGCCAGCGGCCTCATCTACAGCTTGGCCTGGCAGGGAATTTCCGGCTTCCCCAAGGAAACCTGAACCGCTTCCCGGCGGGCGACCGCTAGTCCACGCTCCCATAGCTGCAGGCACCAGCCACTTCAGCAAGGGTGGCTCAACTAATGGGAGCCTTACCAAAAAGCTGCGGACGGCTTCATCGAACTGAACATTCGGGCTTCAGCACGGCAGGAGTGGCGCCGCTCCATGCCGGTGGCAGCAGGCTCCGGTCGGTGGTTGGCTGTTCGTCGGTTCAGGGTCCATGAGCTGCCCGGGTCTTTGTTCGACGCAGCTTGCGTATCGAGAGGACGGACGAGCAGCAACAGCAGCTGAACGATGCCGCCGCTATCAGCAGTGCCACCCAGTCACTACATAAGTAGTATGGAGTATGTTCACTCGTGCACGGATCCTGGATGCTGCCGTAGAGCTGCTTGGCACACAGGGCCTGAAGGCGCTCACACATATCAGGGTTGATGTGGCCGCAGGGGTTCCTAAAGGTTCGACATCGAACTATTTCCGCACTCGCGCCGCGCTCCTGACCGGTGTGGTTGAGTGGCTTGCGGACCAGGACCAGGACCTGGCTGTTCTGGTTCGGCGGCCAAGCCCGCCGGCTAATGTTGGCGCCTTTGTCGCTCTGCTGGCCCACTGCATTGAAGCCGCCACCACAGCATCCAGGCCCCGGACCGTTGCCCGGTATGTGCTCTTCCTCGAAGGTACGCACAACGAAGACGTCCGCCGCCCCCTGCTCCCCGGACGTGCGTACATCCGATCCTTCATCGAAACCTCGATGGAGAGCCTCGGAGCCCATGATCCTGCCGGGGCGGCGACTGCCATCACCGCAGTCGGCGAAGGAATGATTATTCAGCGGATGACTGTAGACCCGGATGCGGACGTGCGCGCACCCATTGATGCCGTCGTGCGCGCGTTTGTGCCGCGTCGGCACAACCGCGCGGACTGATAGGGCACTGCCGGAGACCATGGCCACCAACGCCGGCCCGCTGATAGGTGTGGCGATGGTCGGCGCCATATCGGCTGCCTTCCGACGTATCTTCAGATGGCCTTCAGCGTCAACGCCACCGATTCGGGGCTGCTGATGATTTCGATGATGGGAGCCCTGCTCGTCGCCTCGGTCGTATCGGGTCAACTGGTGCCCAAAACCGGACGGTACAACTGGATGCCGATCGCCTGCAGTAGTCAACACCCCGCGGGCACCAATCAAGGAGGCCATCAACTCCTCCTATAACGACGCCCTGGCACCCTTCTTCATTTGGATGGTTCCCCTGACGCTGATCGCCCGTACTACTGTGCTTTGTCACGGAGAAGCCGCTGGCCACCGCGGTGGAGCATGACGTGCTGTCAGAATCGATTTCCGAGGGCAACATCTTGATTACCGCCGACGATGCGAAGACGATGCCCCCGCCCAGGCGGCCAGCTCCGGTCGGTAAATCCAACTGCCACACCCTGCCCGCAGGTTTTGCACTCCGTGCAAAGCTGCGGGTAGGCTTTTTCCCATGAGTGCTTCTTCGGACACAGTGCGCTCCGAACCGCGATCCGCAACGCGATTGCGGGGAGACGGCAATGAATCTGGTCCGCGCCAAGGGCCCGGGCCGGTTTACCGTGGACGACATCGCCGCGGCCGGAGTATCACGGCCCTCAGCCCGTGAACTGGCCAGCACAAGCGCCTGACGCGATGTCTCCAGCCTGCCGAACGTGGCCCCCGACAACCGGCCCTCAATGAACCAGCTCAGGCCACCATCCGGGCCTCCCGAAAGGAAGCGAGAGCACCATGACATTGCAGGAGGCAACCGTTGCGGCCCTGGAAGAAAATATTGTTACCCTCCAGCGGGTTTTGCGGCGCCTGACCGTCGCCAGCATGAGGCCTGGCCGGCCGGGCGCGGCCCTGCAGACTGTAATGCGCATGATCGCCGAGTCAGGTGAATGCCGGGCCCGGGACCTTTGCACGGACCTCGGGGTCGGCGCCCCCGTGCTGAGCCGCCACATCGCCGACCTCGAAGAGCGCCGTCTCGCCGTCCGCCGCCCCGACCCCAAGGACGGACGCTCACAGCTGATCACGCTCACCCCGGCAGGATTCGCCGAGCTGCAAGAAGCCGGGGACAACCGGTCAGTGCTGCTACGAAGCGCCCTTGCCAGCTGGCCAGAAACCGAGGCACGGAACACCTCCGAAGTCCTCGGCCAGCTCTCCCGAACCCTGAACACCTACCTCCGCGAACACCCCGATCCCACGCCCCCTCCACAGAACCTATCTGGAAAATAGTTCCCGACCTATCTGGAAAATGGCTTCTCCCCGTCGGTCGGTAGTCCCTCCCGGCGAGAGGCGTCGATACACCACAATGAGCGGGCGATCCGTTCCCGGCCCAGGCGGTTCAACTCCGCGGGGTTTGTCCGTGGGCCGCCGCATAGGTAGCTATCACTTGACCCGGAGTGTCCCCGCTGCCCAGGAAGTCTTTCTTGAGCTTGTTCGTCAGTTGCACCAGTGCATCAGACGCGGGGTCAGGGTAAGACCGGTAGGCTGGGCTATGGCTTGCGGTGTGTCTTCCTGCTCAAAGCAGCAGGCACGCTCAGGCTGTGAGTGCAGCGAGTCGGCCATCACAGGCGAGGCTGTGTCACTGGCATGCCCTGCAGAAGCCGGCGCCGCGGAGGTCATAGCCATCGACCTCATTTGGTCCGTCTGCAGGCACATCACCGCTGCCGCCGACGTTGTGAAAGTCACCGTGCCAGCATCAGTGATCACAGCTGCCTCCGGAAATAGTTGCCAGGAGCGGGCAGGAGGTCCTGGTTACGGGCAGCCCATCCCCGATCCGGCCATTATCTCCTGCCCCCTGCCGAACCGTGAGTTTCCTATGCATCAAGGTGGAGTCCTGCCGGGCCATCAAGGCCTAATGGAGCAGCCATTTCATGGCCTCGGTTCTGGACGTGAAGAAGCGTGTCGGGCAGGGATAGTTTTGTGAGCCGCCAAGGGACCAAGTGGCGAGTACCTGGTCCACTGGGCTGGTGCCCAGCAAGGCGATGCGTGAAGCGGCGCATCGAATGGCGAAGACCGAGCGAGCCTGGCGGCTCAGGGACTCAGTGGCGGCCATGTTCACGAGCAGTGGGTATTTCGATTCTTGCGCAATGGTGTTTACGGCCGCCAAGGCGGCTCTGGCGTCGGCGGCGTCGATTTTGACTTTGGGCTTCCAGAGAAGATGAATGAGTTCGTTGTTCTCGAGCGCCACGGTGGCTTTGCCGCCCTCAACCACGATCGGTTCCATCTATTCATCCGCCCCAGGCTCGTCTTGACACGATCCTAATGGGACCGGAAACCGCAGGCCAGAAAGATCAGAGCTGGAAAAGGATGCCGACAACAAAGCTCTGGCACCCGCATATCGCCTCGGGGCGCAGTTTTGCTGACCGCCCCGAATTTTCTTCATAGCTCTTGGTAAGCCCCATGAACGCCTGAACCATGTTTCCGGCACGACCCGATATCACTGAGCCCCGAACTTCCCGAGACTGCCCTGCGGGGCCGGCCTGACCTGGCATTTGCTGGGTGCGGCGTCGATATTGTGGAGGTGAACAAGCGCACTGCATGGACAACGGCTGCCTTGTGTCGGCGCTTCGCTTCGCTTATTTCCTCCGCAAACCCCTAAACCAGCCGCAGGAGTCCGTGGACGACATCACTGAGATGCCTCCGGCTTCTAGGCGTAATTGTCCAGTGTCGCTGCCCATGTATAGATGGCTTCGATGACCGGACGCAGACTCTGCCCTTTTTCGGTGAGTACATACCTTGGAGCCGCCGCAGGCTCCCCGCAGCGCATCAGAAGTCCTTCGCATTCGAGCTGCTGAAGGCGCTCGGTGAGCATGCGGTCGGACAGGCCAGGGACGGCTGCGCGGATGCCGTTGAACCGTTCAGTTCCGCTCAGCAGGGCAAGGATGATCACGCCGTTCCAGCGGCGCCCCAGCAGCTCGATCGCGTGATGAAAGGACTCGCAGTACCGTCCGCTCGTTTCGTCCATTCCAGAATCCTGGGCCCTTTCCATAGCCACCGAATCGACTTACTATTAGTAATTACTAATAGTAAGGGCATCTCGAAGGAAATCACTATGGACGTCCTTGTCCTCATTGGTCGTATCCTATTCTCCGCCATATTTCTCACCTCTGGCTACGCACATCTTGCGCGGCGGCAGATGATGACCGCTTATGCCACTGGCAAGGGCGTTCCCTTGGCCCGACTGCTAGTGCCCGCCACGGGAGTGCAGATCATCCTAGGTGCGTTGATGATTCTCCTGGGCATCTGGCAGGACCTCGGCGCACTGCTTCTCGTAATATTCCTGGTGCCGACGGCCGTTCTGATGCATCCCTTCTGGAAAGAAAACGACGCTCAGATGCAAGCCGTCGAGCAAAGCCAGTTTATGAAGGATATGGCGCTGGCCGGCGCCGCGCTGGTGATGTTCGCGGTATTCGCCGGGCTCGGGGATGATCTCGGTCTGGTCGTCGCCGGGCCGTTGTTCAATTTCCACTGAGCGCCGCTCCCGTGAGGACAGGCAACCCCTCGGGGCCGCGACCAGGCATCGAACGCATGCGCCTGAGCCTTTGACCCTGAGTGGAGGTAAAGAGATGATCGCCAGGGACCCGAAGAGCTTCTTCACGCTTCCTGGGTAGTGCTCCCCTAAGAATGGGGCTAGTTGCCCCTAGCGGATTTGTCGGGCAAGCACCTATCTTAATCGCCTGATGAGGATCGGAATCAAGGGGCATCTCATCGAGGAAGCGGTGATCTCATTCATGACCTACATTGACCTCAGTGCTGAAAGCACCGCGGCAGGCGGTTCTCCCGGCCTTCGTGGATACCTTGCTACCCCCGCCGGTGCAGGCCCGTTTCCTGCTGTCCTGATGATCCACGAGATCTTTGGGCTGAACGACATGACCCGAGGGCACGCTGACAGGCTCGCGCGCGCCGGGTATCTCACCTTTGCGTTGGATTTGTTCGCCAGCGGAGGGGCTCGTCGGTGTCTTGCCGCGACGATACGAAGCATGGCCCGGGGGAGCGGCAGAGCCTTCACCGACATTGACGTTGCCAGGGCATGGATCGTTGCCTCGCCGCAGAGCAACGGCAGGACAGGTGTCATTGGATTTTGCATGGGAGGGGGCTTCGCGCTGTTGCTGGCCAATGACGGCTATGACGCAGCGTCCGTCAATTACGGCCAGCTGCCCAGGGATCTGGAGAGTGCTTTGCAAGATGCCTGCCCGATCGTTGCCAACTATGGGGCCGAAGACCGGATGCTGAAGGGTGCCGCGGCCAAACTGGAAAAGACACTGGACCGTCTCGGCGTCGAGCACGACGTGAAGGAGTTCCCCGGGGCCGGACATGCCTTCCTCAATGACCAGGATCTGGGCCCCGCATTCTTGAAGCCGCTGATGCGGGTCATGGGTATAGGGCCTAGCCCTGAGGCGGCGCCTGAAGGCTGGCAACGTATCGAAGAATTCTTTGGTCGGTACCTCAAGAACTAAGGCCAACCAGCGAATGGACCGAAGATTGCGGGGCTCTAGGTAGACGGCCCGTCGTTTTCCGAAGAACCGACCAGGCCATACCTTTTCAGCAGATGGGGAAGAGACTCAAAGTCCAGCTCTAATCCATATTTCTTGGCCACCAGGGCAACGTTCCCAAGGTCAGGTGCGCCATTCTGCAACAGGGATCCGATCTACTGAAAATAGTGCTCGAACCCGGCGGGGAAATGATCTCAAGCACCTGGGCAGGTTCGTAAAGTGTGCCCCTGCCCGCGCGGCTTCCGGACAGGGCCCCCGGTCCGGCATGCGATTACGACGGTGAACTCATCCTCTCGGCTGTGTCGATGCAGGGGCACCGCCTACTCACTGCCTCCCAAGCTGTTCCACAAGGGAGAAGCCACCGATCTAATGTCGCCTGAAGAAGTGTTCTAGCCGTCATGGCATGGCCGAGATGTACCACTGGGCATGCGTCTGTTCCCACGGGACCTGCCCGGTTGTCACCATGATCCATGGTGATGCTGCTTATCCCGCGTTAGCAACAGCCACACGCTAGCTGCCATCGCTTCTAAATTAGGCAGCCCTAGTCGAACGGCGGCACATCCTCTACGCTGCCTCGCCATCAGTCGTTTGGGCCTCAGCGTGGACTGCGCTCCCGACTGCAGAAGGAGGCCGGCGCCGGGCTTTGGTCAGAACAATCAACAAGGTCAGGATGGTGACCATCCAAGCAAGCCCTGTAAGGAACACCAGGCCGATCGCCACTAAGGGGTGCATACCTAAAGTCTAGGACTGCGCCCCATTCATTTTCGGACGCAACTCCACAAGGATCGGAACACGAAAAAGCTCCGGCCCGCTCGCTGAGCCTGAAGTGCAGCGATTCGCGAAAACACGCATGAGCAGTCTGAGACGAGTTCTCTCATCTACTTCTACTCGTCCCCTTCAAGAGCCGATAATGGATATTCCGTCAACCCGGCGAGGCTCGGACAAGCTGCGCTGATGACTTTGTTCCGTCCACAGTTGGGGTCAATTTGGGTTATCCACGGCTGAATTGAATATTGGGAGCCCCTGGATTAGCTCCCGGAGCAGCAGTAGCGGTGGAAACCCATGAGAATTGTCCCTGGGTGTGGGCGGCGGTGGAACCCAGCCTCTCAGTGGACTCGGATTGAATTCCCTTATTTCTGGGGCCCAACAAGGCCGTCTGTGTCAGGTTGGGGTGTACGTCTGGATGACACTATCTGCGCTTCACCCCAAAGACGGCGACTCTCCTGCATCATTCGCATACTTGAGGGCTTAACTCCAGGAGCCGTAACTGGGCGTGCGAGAGGCTGACATAGCGCGAGTAAGTGCCCAATGCTGCAATTCCTAACTTGCCCGCAATACGGCGAAGTTGAGCTTCAGCCCAATGTCGATGGTGGCACCCACGATGCCTGCTTCATTCCGGAGGACCGCGGGGACGATGGGGGTGCGCAGCTTGAGCCTGGGAAGGTACTCGTCGGCACGCATGGAGATGCCGCCGCCGACGATGAATAGCTCCGGGGAGAATAGGAACTCCACATGTGAGAAGTAACGCTGCAGCAGCACGCTGTATTCAGCCCAGGACAGTCCGTTCCGTTCCCGAGCCACAGCGGACGATTGGGTCTCGGCGTCGAAGCCGTCGATTTCCAGGTGGCCAAGTTCGGCGTTCGGGACGAGTTTGCCGTCAAAGATGAAGGCTGAGCCGATTCCGGTGCCCAGGGTGATCACCAGCACGCTGCCCGTCACGCCCTTGCCGGCGCCGTAGCGTGCTTCGGCCAGGCCGGCGGCATCGGCGTCGTTGATGACCTTTACGGGTCGGCTCAGCTGGGCGGTCAGGAGCGAATCGATATCGGTATGGAGCCAACTCTTGTCCACATTGGCAGCCGAGTGGACTACGCCGTGCTGGATGATGCCGGGGAAAGTGACGCCTACCGGGGAACGGGCTTCTGGTGCCTGGGGAGATGTCGAAAGCTCGGCGACCACCACTGCCACTGCCGCGGTAACAGCTTCCGGGGTTGCGGGCTGAGGGGTGGGTACACGGATCGTTTCACTTAAAAGAATGCCGCTTTTGGGGTCGACGATGCCTCCTTTGATTCCGGTTCCACCGATGTCGATGCCGATCAGTGGAGGATTCTGTTGCAACATCTCGTCCATTGAGCTTCCGTTCAAGACAGGGGTCGGCATGGCGGCGGGAAGTGATCGGCCCCCGACCCTTTTGGTGTAGTTATGTGCCCAAAGGGCGCAGTTCAGCAGCGCTTTTCGTGGATAGTGCCGCACGGCACGCCAGGATCAACCTGGATGGTGTACCTGCCCCAGCCGCGTTGGGTGACGAGTATGCCGTGTCTGCGTTCGAACGCGGCAGGTATTAGCAGGTCGACCGCTTCGCTGAGCTTGTTGTCCCGGCTTAGCGGGTCGTTGTCCGTCGTGACTTCAAGGGACAGTGGGAGTCGTTCTGTGGCTGTGATGGAGCTGTCCTCATCGCTGCGGGGGTTGTGAACAAGGTGAGACATGTGCCCTCCTCGGGGGATGAACTAGGACGTTGGATACGGGCGAACTTATAGGACCTAGGCGGGTAAGTAGCCGCTGCTAGGGGGAGCCTTTGCATGCGAGCCAATGCAAGGGTGGGGCGACTGGCCCGGTGGTGTGCCCTGCGTGTCCATAGGGAGCTCATTCGTTTGGATGCACACCCTCTCCGGGCAAAGACCGAAACGCGTGGGAGTGCGGCGGCTGATGCATGTTCGTTGTGTGCCGGAAGTGGGCAGCGGCTCGTTTTGGCGCTGCCCACTTCCTTGGGTTCGCAGAGTTTTAGGATCGGTCCATGTTCCGCCGCTGCTACGGGGTGGTCCGCCAGGCGTTCCAGCTGTTCCAGTTTTCGCCGTCGAAGCCGATGCGGCCCAGCTGGTGGTCGGCCCAGTTGTCGGCGGTTTTTTCGATCACTTCGCCGCCCACGGAGTAGTTCTCCAGGGCTAGTCCGTTGCCGTCAGGAATCTCGTTTCCGATTGTGACTTTTTCGCCGGCAGGGTTGGTGTAGCGCTTGAGGTGGCTGACCTGTGAGGTCCAGTCCAGCCCGTTCCAAGCGTCGATGTTGAGGTTTTTCACGTGGATGTTCTCGGTATCGGAGAGGGCATAGACGCGGATGGCACAGTTGGTCATGCCCTCCACCGTGATGTTCTCGAAGCGCATGTTCTTCACGGTGGTGTTGGGATCCGCCTTGGTGGTGGAACCCATGTCTTCCCAGTGCGACGAGGAGTTCAGGATGCAGGTGTTGTACTTGACGTCCTTCCAGTACATCCGGTTGTGGATGACCGTGGTGTTGGTGACGTTCACGTTGTCGATGTTCCGGGGCGTCCAGCCCCACTGGATCACGGGTCCGTTCTCGTTCTTCCAAATCACGGTGTTATCGATGGTGACGTCGCTGTGGTACATCTTCAGCACGTCGTCGTTCGCGTTGAAGAAGGTGTTCTTCATGGTGCTGCCCTTGTACAGTTCGATGCCGTCGGTCTGCCAGTACCAGCTGCCCACCTGCTTGTAGTTCTCAACGTTCATGTGGAAGGTCTGCTCGTTTCCGTAGACCACAAAGGAGTGGTACGGGGGCTCGGCGACAGTAACGCCCTGAAGGTCCAGCTTCTGCTCGGCATCGGCGGAAGCGAACTGCAGCATCTTCACGCACGACGAGTGGCAGTTGGACGCTCCGCTGAGGTGGTTGTAGTTGTTATTGGTGTCTGCCTCGTACACGTACTGCTCGCCGGAGAGGACACCGTAGCCGGTGACCTTGTACTGGCTCTGGTTGTCATGGAGGAACCGGAAGGCTCCCTTTACGTAAGCGCCCGGTGCCAGGTAGACCCACTTGACGTTGGGCGGCAGGACCGCGTGGTAGTCCGATCCCATGCTGTAGGTGCCGGGCTTGAAGTAGATGATTTCCTCGGTAACGGCATTGAGGTTGGTCACCTCACCTTCGGCAGGGTAATGGATGCTGCCCGACTCCTCTGTGGGAACCAATCGTTCCTTTTGCTCTCCGCGGAGTTTAGGTTCCGCGAAGATCATCATTGAATTGCGGGGTTCGGTGTGGATGGCGCGGTTGCCCTCGGCTTCGGTGGTCAGCTTGCCGCTGTCCCCGGACATGTCGTTGTAGGCCGTATACAACTGTGGCTCGAATTCCACTGAGAACCGGTAGCCGGCATCGGAGTAGGGCACTTTGATTTTGACGGTGTCCGCGTCAACGAGCTGCTTTTCGAAGTTGTAGCTGCTGGGGCGGATCTGCACCTGGTCCGCTGAGGTGATGGTCTGGCCGGTGCGGAGGCTTACGTCCACCCAGACGTCTTTGGCATATTCGAAGCTGGACCAGCTCATGGTAAGGCCGGCCTGGGAGGAGAATTCGGCGCCGTCTTCCTTGGTGTAGCCGATCTTGTCCTTGCCGCTGCGGGGGATGCTCATGTAAGTGAAGGCGTCATAAGCCTTGTCCGGCTGGTTCTCCTGGGCCACCTGCAGGTCGTAGAAGGAGGACCGCCGCACTTCGTCGTTGCCAGTTGGGCCGGTGGTGTTGAAAACGGCGTTGTCATGCCACCAGGTGTGAAGGTTGCCGTTGTCCGCAGTGGTAATGGCGTGTTTGTCGGTAGGCGCAGCAGGCGCCGTAGAGGGGGTGTGCCCCGCTGTCGTGGCTGCCTGCGCCGGGAGGACGGCGCCACTGCTGATAAGGAAGACGGCGGCGGCCGCTGTCATGCGTTTGGCCAATCGGCCCAGCCCTGTTCCGGGCATAATGGTTCCTTTCGTCGGATGGACTGGTACTGGAAGGGCCTCATAGGAGGCGGCGGAGGACTGCCACCTCCCAGGGCTGCAATTCCTGGCGGTCCCAGGGTTGGCCGGGGTGGTTATGCAGGACCACTTCCGCTGGCGCCCACTCCGTGGCCAGCTCACGGGCCAGCTGAATGTTCAGTGCCATTGGCTTGGTTGAGCAGTTCGCCAGGACCAGCAGGCTGGTGGTTTCGTTGGTGCGCGTGTAGGCGAACAGCTGCGGGTCCTCCGGGTACAGGAGGGTGAAGCGCCCGTCGATCAGGACAGCCTCTTCGTGCCGGAGCCGGACCAGGGAGCGGTACCAGGCGAAGACGGAACCGGGGTCGGTCCTCTGGGTCGCGGCGTTGAGCCAGGTGTGGTTGGGGTTCACCGGGATCCAGGGCTCGCCGGTCGTGAAGCCGGCGTTCGGTGTGGCGTCCCACTGCACGGGTGTCCGGGCGTTGTCGCGTCCGCCCACGGCGATGCCGGCAAGGAGTTCGGCGGCCTCGCTGCCGTCGCTGCCGGCGAGGGCTTCGCGGTAGTAGTTCAGGCTTTCCAGGTCGCGGAAGTCGTCGATGCTGGAAAAGGGCATGTTGGTCATGCCCAGCTCTTCGCCCTGGTAGATGTAGGGCGTGCCGCGCATCAGGTGCAGCACCGTCGCAAGGGCCGTTGCGGATTCGTACCAGTAGCCGGTGTCATTGCCGAAGCGGGAGACGGCACGAGGCTGGTCATGGTTGTTCCAGTACAGGCTGTTCCAGCCGACGTCCGCCAAGGCTTCCTGCCACCGGGCGAAGGAGTGCTTCACGGCCACCAGGTCCAGGGGCTTCCGGGTGAACTTGCCCCCCGTACCGTGATCCAGGCCCACGTGCTCGAACTGGAACACCATGTCCAGCTCCCGACGGTCCTGGTCGGTATAGAGCCGGGCGAGCTCCGGGGTGGCGTCCACCATTTCGCCCACGGTCATCAGGTCAGCCTCCCGATGTCCGAAGACTTCGCGGTGCATCTCCTGGAGATATTCATGGACCCGCGGCCCCGACCCGTAGAACGGGATGCCGTTGCCCCAGGTTCCGCCGTCCTCCACTGGGCCGTCGGGGAGGGCGGGGTGCTTGGAGATGAAGCTGATGACGTCCATTCGGAAACCATCGATGCCGCGGTCCAGCCACCAATTCATCATCTGGTAGATGGCAGCGCGGACTTCCGGGTGGTCCCAGTTCAGGTCCGGCTGTTTCCGGGAAAACAGGTGGAGGAAGTACTGCCCGCTGGGTTGGTCCAGTTCCCAGGCGGAGCCGGAGAAGAAGGAGCCCCAGTTGTTTGGTTCGGCGCCTTCCTTGGGGTCGCGCCAGATGTACCAGTCGCGTTTGGCGCTGGTTCTGCTGGTTCGGGATTCCTGGAACCAGGCGTGCTCGTCGGAGGTGTGGTTGACCACGAGGTCCATGACCAGCTTCATGCCGCGGGCATGAAGGGCGGCGATGAGTTCGTCGAGGTCCTGCAGGGTCCCGAAGGTGGGGTCCACGGCGTAGTAGTCGCTGATGTCGTAGCCGTTGTCGTCCTGGGGTGAGGCGTAGACGGGGGAGAGCCAGACGACGTCGATGCCAAGGTCTTCCAGGTGGTCCAGGCGGTTGATGATGCCGCGGATGTCGCCGACGCCGTCGCCGTTGGAGTCGGCGAAGCTGCGTGGATAGACCTGGTAGACGACGGCGGCTTTCCACCATTCATCGCTGGGGCGGAGGCTGGAGTGCCGGAGGACGGGCTGGAGGGTGGTCACTTGATGGCTCCGATGTTTACGCCGCGCATGAGGGTGCGCTGGAAGAGAAGGAAGAAGATCAGGGCGGGCAGGATGCCGGCCATGGATGCCGCGGCCAGTGCGGTGGGGTCGCTGGTGTACTGGCCGCTGAGGGCGCCCAGGGACACGGAGACGGTCTGGTTGGAGGCAGATGGCAGCAGGACCAGTGGGAGGAAGAAGTCGTTCCAGGTCCAGATGAAGAAGAAGGTGACCAGCACGGCCAGGGTTGGGCGGGTGAGGGGCAGGACGATGAGCCGGAGGATCTGGAAGCGGCTTGCCCCGTCCAGCCGTGCTGCCTCGAGGACTTCCATGGGGAAGGATCCGAGCACTGAGGCGAGCATGTAGGTGCCGAACGCGCTCTGCAGGACGGCCAGGATAATGGTCACGCCGAGCAGGGAGTCATAGAGGTTAAGTTCCCGGGAGAGGACGAAGAGCGGGTAGACCAGGGCTTCCTGCGGGATGGTGAAGGCAAGCATAAAGACAGCCAGGATCCATACCCTGCCCTTAATCCGGCCGATGCCGATGGCGAAGGCGCTGAGCAGGCTCAGCGTGGCTGCGATCAGGGCAACGCTGCCGGAGAGGATGACGCTGTTAAGCAGTTTCTGGTTGAAGTTCACTCCGATCCAGAAGTCGATGATCGCTGTGAAGTCGAGCTCGGTGGGAATTCCGATCGGGCCGTCGGCGATGTACTCCGCGGAGGGTTTGAATGCGTTGATGAGGGCCAGCCAGAACGGAAAAATCATCAGGGCAGCTGCCCCGGCCAGGAGGATCAGGATGGTCCAGCCGCTGATGCCGCGCCGGGACCTGGCGCTCCTGTTGGTGCGCTCCGGCTTTTGCCGCGGTTCGCGCGTTGGTCGGTCTGTTTCAGGGGCGGGGGCTGTGGTGGTCACTTTTCGAATCCCTCGGCGTTGCGGGTCTGGTAGCGCAGCAGGACGATCGCGATGATGGTGACGAGCAGCGCCAGGAGTGAGGCGACGGCGGCGCCGTAGCCCACCTGTGTGGTGGTGAAGAAGTTTGAGTACGAGAAGTAGGCCGGGACGATGGTGCTGGTCCCGGGTCCGCCCTTGGTGAGGACGTAGATCGGGGCGAAGACCTTCAGCGCTGCCACGGAGGTGGTGATCAGGACGACGGCGATCTCCGGGCGCAGCTGCGGGATTGTGATGCTCCAGAAGCGCTGGAACCAGCCGGCACCGTCGATCTCGGCGGCTTCGTAGAGGGCGGGGTCAACGCGGGAAAGCCCTGCCATGAAGACCACGACGGTGTAGCCGATCTGCAGCCAGATCAGAACATTCATGACGGCGAGCATTGCGGTGTCCGAGTCGCCGAGCCAGTTCTGTTGCAGCCAGCTAAGGCCCAGCCCGTCCAGGACCGTGTTGATGATTCCGTACTGGGGCTGGTAGAGCCATTTCCACAGGACGCCGGCGACCACGATGGGGAGGATCTGCGGGAGGTAAAAGGTGGCTCGGAGGATGCTGGCTGCGCGGGAGCCGAACTTGGGAGCGATGTAGTCGAAGAGGACGGCAGCCAGGAAGACGCCCAGGGCGGTGGGAATGACCGCCATGGCCAGGATGAATGCGGTGCTGTGCAGGAAGGATGCCCAGAACGCGGGATCGGCCATGAGCCGGACGTAGTTGTCCAGGCCGACGAATTTTGGGGTCCCGACGCCGCGCCAGCTGGTGAGGCTGTAGTAGAGGTTCATTCCGAACGGAACGGCCACAACGGCCAAGAAACCGACGGCACCGGGAATGAGGTAGATCCAATAGCCGCGCGAGCTCTCCCGTGCAGATCGTTTCGGGGTTCTTGTCGTGCGCTGGATTTTTCGGGTGGCGGTGGCCGGTGGGGCAGGGGTAACTGCGGTCATGACGTGTCCTTTGGGATGTGGCGGCGCACCCGTCCGGTGCGCCGCCACACGTGTTGGTGCCGGCTACTTGCTGGGTTTGCCCTGTTCGTATGCTGCCTTGATGTTTTCGACGGCCTTTTCAGGGGTTACGTTGCCCTGGACCAGGTCGCTGGTCTGGGCCACCAGGACGTCGTTGAGTCCGGCCACGGGCCAGTCGGGGTACCAGCCAAGGCCGGCGTCATTGCTGTTGAGCAGTTCGTTGAACCGCGGCGTGGTGAGCTTGCCGATGGGGGTGGTGATGGCGGACTCATCTGCGGCTACGGGGACGGCGCCTTCGTTGCCCAGGAGGTTCTGGATCTCCGGGCTCATGGTGATTTCCATGAAGTCATAGGCGAGTTCCTTGTTGCGTGCCTTCTCGGGCACGACCCACAGGTTGCCGCCGGAGCCCGGGTGCAGGTCCGTTGACGGGAAGAGGAACTGGTCGAATTCGAAGTCCTTGATTTCATCCGCGAAGCTGCCGGCCCACCAGGTTCCGGAGACAAAGATCGGGTACTGTCCGGCCACGAAGGCGTTGCCGGCGTCCTGGGCTGCGATACCGGTGGAGTCCTTACTGATGAAGCCCTTCTGCGTCCAGTCCTGCACAGTCCGGGCAGCCTTTTCCCAGGCAGTCCAATCCACGTCGCTTTCGAACTTCTGGTAGGCGGACCAGGCGTCCTTATCCATGTTGGCCAGTGCCAGTTCGTACAGCAGGTGGGTTCCGGGGTAGTCCTGGGAACCGAGGGCCAGCGGAGTGATGCCTGCACCGGTGAACTTGTCCATCGCCTGTTCCAGTTCCTGGAGCGAGGTGGGGACCTGCAGGTTCTGCTGGGCGAAGAGGTCCTTGTTGTACCAGACCGAAACGTATTCGCCGTAGTTGGTGAGGCCATACCGCTGGCCCGAACCCATCACACCATCCTCGTACAGGCCCACATCCTGGGCCGAGCTGTCCAGATCCCAGCCGCGTTCCTTAGCCACGTCCGTCAAGTCAGTCAGGAGTCCGGCCTGCGAGACCACCCCGGCCGTGGCGTTGCCCTTCAGGTACTCCAGGACGTCCGGTGCGTCGTTGGAGTCCAGCAGGAGCTGGCCGGACTGCTGCATCTGTTCGTAGGTTTTGAGCTCGAACTGCACCTCCACGTCAGGGTGCTTTTCCTTGAAGATTTCGATGGCCCGGTTCCAGCCAGTGGCCAGTGCGCTGTCGTCGTTTTCCCACCACCAAACCTTGAGGGTTTTTGCCTCGGG
The DNA here is from genome assembly GCF_023708005.1 of Pseudarthrobacter sp. NCCP-2145. NCBI lineage: Bacteria > Bacillati > Actinomycetota > Actinomycetes > Micrococcales > Micrococcaceae > Pseudarthrobacter > Pseudarthrobacter sp. NCCP-2145. The sequence goes on from NZ_BRCG01000018.1 coordinate 55,384, forward strand.
CGCGGCTTGCGGTGCAGAACATGCGGACAGGGCGAGTGCGGCGGCCGCAGTTGTTGCCAGGGCCGTGAAGGCCCGCCGCGAGAGTTTGTTGTGGTTGAACATCGGTGAGCTCCGTTGGTCTGAGGAAGCCCGTCTAGGGGCTGCAGTTTATTCTGATGCGGAACTATTCAAAGTGCTAAACATCACTTTTGGCAAGTGCATAACGAGAAATATCTTTTGTGACAAAAGTATCTGCGCATGCCATGATGGAGGGGTGAAGAGCCCCTCAACGTGGTCGGTCGCTCCGACGAATGCTTCCCTGCCTGTGGCTATCGAAGTTCTCCGAAGAGGTCCCATTTCCCGGGCGGCGATAGCCCGTCGGCTTCAGCTTTCGCCTGGGTCGTTGACCCGGCTGAGTGCCCCACTGCTGGAGGGCGGTCTGCTCCGGGAGGTTGGTGAGCACAACGATGGCCGCGTCGGCCGGCCTACACGGCTGTTGGACGTAGACATCGATTCGAAGCACTTTGTGGGCATGAAGCTCCGCGAGCACGAGATCATCGCGGCCCGAACCAATCTGCGGGGAGAGATCCAGCATCAAGAATCAGTGAGTATCGGCGATAGGACACCGGAAGCGGTGGTTCGGCAAATTGCCCAACTAGCTGGGGAACTGGGTGCAGACGCGCCGATCAACGGCATCGGTATTGGTATCGGCGGACTTATTCGGAATCGTGAGTACGTAGTGGATGCGACGTTCCTTGGCTGGAGTGGCGTGCCTTTGGCCAAGCTTGTAGGTGAGGCGACCGGAATCCCGACGCTCGTCGACAATGACCTTGTTGCCTTCACCGAGTATGAGCACTGGTTCGGCGAGGGCCGTGACGATGACAGGTTCGCCGTCATCACGTTGGGAGCCGGCACCGGATTCGGGCTGGTGGCTAATGGTGCAATCGTTACCGGCCAGGACTACGGGATTGGATTAGTGGGACATTGGCCGCTGGATCCAGCGGGACCGCTGTGCTTCGCCGGTCACCGCGGCTGCGCCACCAGTGTGCTTAACTCAGATTCCATCGCGCGCCATGTCTCCGATGCATTGGGACGCCCAGTGGACTATGAGCAGGCTCTGGACCTGGCGGAAGCCGGTGACCCCGCGGCCAGACGTGTGACAGAGGACGCAGGGCGGGGACTTGGCCGGCTCATCGCCGCCGTGTGTAACCTGACGCTTCCGCAGCGGATCATCATCGCCGGTGAAGGCGTCCGGCTCGCCTCCATTGTCGCTGACGCCATAAGGGAAGGCATTGCCAGGGACCGCGACCCGCGCGCCTCGACGCCTCCTATCGTTCTCGGAACCAAGAACAATGTCGATTGGTGCCGTGGTGCTGCTGTCCTGGCCATCCAGGCATTTGTGCACGGCACGCTGCCCGGGGTGTAAGTCCCCGGAAGATCAGCGCGGGGTTGGACCGCTGGGGAGCCCGGACATGAGCTCCCCAGCCGCCGGAAAGGCTTCGGGTTAGGAAGTCTTCGGTCTCACCATGCGTTCCAGTTATCCCAGTTTTCGCCGTCGAAGCCGAGACGGCCCGCCTGGTTATCGCTCCAGTTGGTCGTGGTTTTGTCGATCCTGGCCCCGCCGACGGTGTAGTTCTCGAGCTTGATGCCTCTGCTGTCGACAGTCTCGTTGCCCAGCCAGACCTTGTTGTTGGCAGTGTCTGAATAGCGCTTCAGGTGGCTCACCTGGGACGTGTGGTCCAACCCGTTCCAGCTTCCGATATTCAGGTTCTTGATGTGGATGTTCTCGGTGTTGGAAAGCGCATAGATCCTGAGGGCGCAGTTGGTCATTCCTTCGACAGTAATGTTCTCCAGCCGGAAATTCCTGATCGTGGTGGCGGGGTTCGCCGTGGTGGAGGAGCCCATGTCCGCGTAGTGGGAGGACGAGTTGATGATGCAGGTGTTGTATTTGACGTCCTTCCAATACATGCGGTTGTGGATGACGTCTGTGTTGGTGACGACCACATTGTCAATGTTGTACGGCGCCCAACCCCACTGGATGACCGGACCGTTCTCGTTCTTCCAGATCACCGTGTTATCCACCGTCACGTTGCTGTGGTAGAGCTTCAGGACGTCATCATTGGAGTGGAAAAAGGTGTTGTTCATCCGCCCGCCCTCGTAGAGTTCCATCCCGTCGGTCTGCCAGTACCAGCTGCCCACCTGCTTGTAGTTATCCACCCGCATTTCCATCTCATAGGCGTTTTGCGGCCCGTAAATGACAAAGGAGTGGTAGGGAGGTTCGCTGATGGTGATTCCCTCCACGTCCAAGTACTGCTGCATGGTCGATGAAGACGTGAATTCCAGCATCTTCACGCAGGTGTTGTGGCAATTAGCGCCGGTTGAATGCGTGTACCCGCTGGTGGTTGTATCGGCTTCATAGACGTACTGTTCGCCGGAGAGCACGCCGCGGCCAGTGACCTTGTAGACGCCCTGCGTCGAGTTGGGGAAGTAGAAGGCACCTTTGACATACGCCCCGGGAGCCAGGTAGATCCATTTGACGTTGGGCGGCATCGAGGCCCGGTGGTCCGATCCCATGTAATACGTCCCGGGCCGGAAGTAGATGATCTCCTCGGTGACCGACCCCAGGTTATCGACCAGGCCTTCCTGCGGATAGTTGATAGCTCCGGATGCGGAGGTGGGAATCAACCGCTCCGCCTCGCCGCCGCCCAGGGTCGGCTCGGCGAAGATCATCATGGAATTCCGTGGTTCGGTATGGATGGCGCGGTGATCCCCGCCACCGGTTTCAGTCAACACCCCTGCCGTTCCGGACATGTCGTTGTATGCAGTGAAGAGCTGGGGCGCGAATTCCACTGAGAGCCGGTAGCCCGTCGACGAGTAGGGGACTTTGACCCGGATGGTGCTGGGGTTCACCAGCTCTTTCTCGAAGGTGTACTTGCTGGGCCGGATCGTTACCTGATCCACAGACGTGATCGTTTGGCCTGTCGTGAGTTTGACGTCCACCCAGACGTCCGTTGAGTACTCAAAGCTGGACCAGCTCATTGAGAGGTTCGCTGACGAAGAGAACTCTGCTCCGTCCGGCTCCGTGTAGCCGGTCTTCCCCTTTCCGCTGCGGGGAATGCTCATGTAGGCGAAGGAGTCGTAGCGCGTTCCTGGTGCCGTTGCTGTGGCTACTTGCACCTCGTAAAAGGATGACCGGCGGACTGTGCCGTTCTGGGTGGGTGAGGTTGGGTTGTATTCGTAGTTGTTGTGCCACCAGGTCCGAAGGTCGGGTCCGGTGGCAGTGAAACCGGTCTGTTCTGTCGCAGCGGCTGGCTCCTGGCCGGCAGCCGGCAGCAGGAGCAGCAGCGCAAATGCTGAGGCCAATAGACGGAGGTAATGCTTCATTGCTTTCCCCTGTTCTAAATCATTCCAGTTACAACTGTCTGGGTCTTTCTTTTGGTTCCAATTGGGGCATGGATGGGAAAGGCGGGGCCGGAATTTCCGGCCCCGCCTTGGGAATTTGGGTTACGGCGTCATTCCCACCATAGGAATCACCACGGGCGAGCCCGCCTGCCAGTTGAGCACGTCGGCCTGGCTTTGGCCGTCACGGACAATCACGTCCAGTGCGTTCGGATCGCTGGTGTCCGTATCCCGGGAGGCGATGCCGCCGTCGAAGACACCGGCTCCGCCGCCGAAGCGCCACTCCTTGATCCAGGACGGGTCGCCGGCAGCCCAGTACGCGCCGTCATAGACGGGGCGGACGTTGCCGATGCCCTCGCCGGCTTCGGCGTTGCCGAACATGGCCACGGCGAACTTTACCGACGCTGGATCGAGTGTTCCGAGCGCTTCCTTGGGCACCATGGTCACAATCTGCTTGGCTTCGGGTACTGCCAGCAGACTGACCGCCGAGGTGCGGGTGCCGTCCGGGCTGTAAACGCCGGCGCCGTCAAACCGGCCGTCGGTGACGATGACGGAATCCCAGGTGTGCTCAACGTTGACGTTCGTGCCGGGCAGGGCAGGGGTGGCGGTTGCGTCGCCGTTGCTGAGGTAGACGTTGATGCGCTGGTGCGAGATACCCTGGCCGCCCCAGGGGTTGGTGACGTCACCGGCAATGGTGCTCACGAATGCATACTTGTCACCGGCGTCGTAGACGTCGACGCCGGTGAGGTCGAAAGTGCCCGGGGCGTAGACCGGGTTGGTCGGGTAGGTGTAGCTGCCGGGGCCGTTATCGTCTCCAGAGGGGTCCTGCAGTCCGCCGATTCGTGTGCCGTAATGCAGGACGGTCCGGTCCTCGACGGCAGTGCCTCCATCGGCTCCCACCGCGGCCACGGTCACGGTGTTCTTGGTGCCGGGAAGGGAAACGTCCAATGAGAACGTGGATGTGCCGTCGCCCGCGGCGGTAAGCGGGGCCTCGGTGATCTTGCCGTTGACGGAAATGTAAACCTTCTCTGCCGCCGTGGTACCCGCAACAGTGGTAGTGGGGGAGCCGGAGGTAGTGAGCTGGGCGGGCGAACTGATCGTAAGTGCGGGTTCGGCGACAGCACCTGAGGCGTATCGCTGGGCGACGTTCTGCGGAGTTTCGACAGGTGCTCCGTTCTTCATGCCCGCAGCAAGCCGCACATACTGTGCCATCGCCCACGAGAGCGGCGAGGCAGAGCCGGTGCTGCGGCCCAGTTCATGACCGTATGCAGTCGGTTCATCCTGGTCCCAAACCTGCTCGGGAATCATGAAGCCGTCATTGGCTGCGGAGTGCATAGTTGCCAGGTAGGGGAGCGCATCCTTGCCGTTCGCCAGTTCGTATTCGCCCCGCTCGCCTGTCAGCAGCGGCCAGAGCCGCCCGATGCCGGTGCCGTCCCAAGGAGAACCGTCGGCCTTTTCCCCGTAGCCGTCATAGGTGTAGCGGTGCCACATCCGGCCCCCCGGAGTGTCCTGTGAAATGGAGGCGTCTGTCTCGGCAAGAGAGTCCGCTACGTGCGTGTCGGTGGGCGGCTTCACACCAAGCCGAACAAACTCCAGGAAGCCGGCGTCCAACACGGCGTTTTCCGGATGTACGCCTGCGCCGTTGCCCCAGTCGCGGACTGCGCCATCGTTAGGGTTACCGCTTCCGCTGATGCGCAGGTAGTAGTTGCCGTCACCTACCGGTCCATTGGTCGTGAACATCCACTTTTCCGTATTGCGCTGCCACTCGTCCGCGGTCGCCCGGTAAATCGCAGCGGAACCGGCATCACCGTTCATTTCTGCAATGTCTCCCGCGGCCGCCAGCGCGGCAATCTGCGAGGCCAGCGTCGACGTTGAATATCCGCCTGTTTCCTCCCAGCGTTCCTGCGGGGTCTTGGGACCGGCGGCGACCAGGTAGTCCGCGGCTGGCTTGAGCTCATTCGCGTAGAAGTCAGCATCTGTGCGTCCGATTTGGTTCGCCAGCAGGATGGGGAACGCTGTTTCATCCAACTGAATCCCATTTTGGCCAACGGTCCCGTCAACCTTGGAAGTCTGGGGGAAATGTCCGTCCGGCAACTGCTGATACTTGAACAGCCACTCAACGCCGCGGCGGGCAGCTTCCTCGTCCCCGGCAGCCAGCAGGGCAGTCACCGACTGGTACATGTCACGTGCCCACACAGCGTGGTACCCCTCACGGTGCTGCTCCGCGTTCGCCACTTGCCCCCACGGCGTAGTCAGCGATGCGATGAAAGCGCCGGGAAAGGTCTTGTCTTCATGGGCTTTGACCGTCATCAGGGAGACGTTGTATTGAGTCCCGAGGTCACCGTCCAGGGATTTGGCCGGCTTGTCCAGGGACTGCAGGTACTGCTTCCACTCTTTCGTGTAGTCCTTGGACACCTTGGGGAAGCCCCGCTTCACGCTCGCGTTAGCGGTGTCGAGCGCCTCCTGCCCATTCGCGCCAAAGCCCAGCGCAAGAGAGAATTCCGTCTTTGCTCCTGTCAGCGCGATCGTTCCCGTCTGGGCGATATTTCCCGGCCCGGCGTCGGTGTAGGCGCCGTCAAGTTTGCCATCTGCGCCAAGGTCGGTTCCTCCGTCGCTGGTGCCGACATATCCGGTGCTGGTGGTGCTGAATCCTGAGCTCGAAACCAATGCAGAGGCAACCGGGGTGTCCGGAATCGAGAGGTCCTCTGCCACCAGGGCAGTACCGACAGTCCTGCCGGAGTCCCCGCCGGAGGTCCCGGCCAGGGAAGGATCGAATAAGGCATGAAGCTGGTAATCCCCACCATCGAGTACCTCGAAGGTAACCCCGAGCACCACAGCAGAACGTTGCGGGTCTGTCACGTAAGTCTTCGTCAGCCGCCAGCGACCGGCACTGTCTTCAGTGATCTGCCGATAGCTCAGCGCTTGTGGGTCAGCGAGCTCCACCCGCCGGGTCGTGTCCTCATTCTCGCGCTGCGTGCGTGATCCGTCGCTGACGGCGAATTGGAGTTCCCGGGTATTGGGGGTATCGGCCCGCGGGTAGTACACCTCGCTGAGAGTTCCCTCGGTGAGGGTGTACCAGACCTTCGACGCCGTACTGACCGACGTTCCAACGCCTTCCTTGTCACCTTTTGTCCACGTTGCCGAAGCCCCCGGCGCCCCCGGCGCTGGTTCGGCTTCTGCGACGGCGGGGGAGAAGGCGGCCGCCGATGCTGCGACCGCAAGGGCCGCCGCAGCACAGGTCGTTCTGAGGTGATGCTTCATTGCTCTCCTGGGGATTCTGGGCACTAGAATTTCCGCCAGTACCACTGGTGAGGAAATATATAAAAGGCGTTAATAAACGCCCCACTAGTATGTGGATCAGAAGTCGCATCGGTCAAGGGGTTGGCGTTGAAAAGCAGCACAAGAAAAACAGAGGCCACGCTCCCGGTTTTGCGCAAGATCTCAGCCTCTGCAGTCATGCGGGCTCTTGTCTCAGGCGCAACGCTTGACGCCACAGGTCTTATGGAGGCGACCGGCCTTTCCAGACCCACAGTGCTGACAGTCTGCGACGAATTGCTCAAGCTCGGCTGGGTAAGCGAAATCGAGACATCTTCCCGGTTGGCTGCGCGAAGCGGACGGCCATCCCGACGGTTCACGCTGAATGCCGCTGCAGGATATGTGCTGGGCATCGACCTGGGGGCCACGAAACTTCAGATCTGCTTGGCAGATCTTGCTGGCACCATCGTCTCGGAACACTCTGAAAGGTGGCGGGACGAGCACGTTGGGGCACCCGAACGCCTGATGGTTGCCCGCCGGGCCGCATGGGAGGTCCTGGCGCAAGCGGGTGTAGAACCATCAAGGGTGATGGCGGCCGGAATGGCTGTACCTGCGCCAGTAAGGCCAAACGGTCACGCGGTTGCCCTGGAGTCGTACCTTCCCGGGCTTGCCGCCTTGGATCTGCGTCTCGCGTTGCTCCCGGACTTCGATTGGCCCTTGATTGTCGATAACGACGCCAACCTCGCTGTTATCGCTGAGCGCTGGCTTGGCATTGCCCAGGACGTTGACGACGTCGTCGTGCTCCTATCCGGCGAAAGGCTTGGCGCCGGAATCTACCTCGGTGGTCAGCTCATCCGAGGTGGCGGGGCAGCGGGCGAAATGCGGTTTTTGGAATTAGTGGAGGGCGTTGGAAATACAGATGCAATTGGCGGTATGTGCCGTGAACTAGGGGCCATAGCCGCGGCCGAAATACTAGATGGAGAACGCCCCGGACATGCAAATGACAGCGAGCTTCTGCAACAGTGTGGGGGAATACCTGCCTCAATGGAGGCCGAGATGGTCATCAACGCAGCCCGAAAGGGTGATCCGGCAGCCCGGGAAGTGCTAGAGGTGGTGACTGAACGTACCGCACGGGTTATCGCCGTGGTCGCCACCTTCCTGGACCCACAGATGATCGTGCTTTCAGGCGGTCCAGCGGGCGCAGGAGATGTCCTCATTCCATCGCTTAACAAAGAGTTAGACGGCCTCAACTCGGCTCATCCACACCTCGCCGCCTCGACGCTAACTGATCACGCACCCCTGCTCGGGGCCGTCAGAGTCGCACTGAATCACGCCTTTGCTTCCCTACTCGTCTAAAACCCTTGGTGATGAAATGCTGCGGCGGGCCGAGGTTCTGCGGGAGGCTTTTTACGAGTGACTTCCTAGGCTTCCATTAGATGCGGGATTCTGTCGTCTAACAACATCTCGACGAAACGCCGATAACCGTGATTCCGTAAAGCTGGAAGCGACTGTATGGGGGTACCATACATGTATGGATGATGTGATCACGCGGCTATCGGCAGAGGCCAGGGCTTTGGCTGAGGAGTCGGAGGTGGCCCGGCAGCGGATGCTGGTCCTGGCCCGTGGCCGGCAGGAGTGCATTCTGGGTCTTCACGCCTCGGGCCTGTCGGTGCGGGGAATCGCCGAGCGGTTGGGAAGCAGTGCTTCGGTGATCCAGGACGCGATCCGCACAGCCAAGGGACGGCATCCGCAAGCGCGGCGTGAGGAGCGGTTCCCGTTTGAACTGCATGTCATGCTGGGGATGAGGTTGCGGGAGAATCCGTCGCGGCTGCGGAGCCTCGCGCGGGAGAATCTTGAACGTCTGCGTCGCACTCCGCGGGCGGCTGTCGCTGAGCGGTGGCTGGACCGGTGGGAAGAACTTCTTCGCTTGCCTGATGACGAGCTGGAGAAGGCGATGCTGGCCGATGACGAGGAGGGAAGGGACCTGCGCCAGATCAGCCCCTTTGCCGGGGCACTAAGCCCCGAGGACAGGCTGGTTGCGATGAAGAAGGCGCAGTTACTTGCGAAGGGATGAACTCGAGCACGCAATCCGTGCCGCGACGCAGATCATCAAAGATGACCAGGTCATCATCATCGGCAGCCAGTCGATCCTCGGTTCCTACACTGAGGATCAGCTGCCCGCCGAGGCCACGATGTCCCCGGAGATTGACATCGCGCCGATGCGTGATGCGGACGCCGATGCCCTGAGTGATCAGCTCAGCTTCGACGTGGGGGAGTGGTCGGAGTTCCATGCAACCTACGGCTTCTACATCGAAGGGGTCGGCAAAAGAACCGCGATCCTGCCTCCCGACTGGGAATACCGTCTGGTCGGAGTGCGCAGCGAAGCCACAAACAACGCCACAGGGCTCTGCCTGGACCCCCATGACCTATGCGTTGCGAAACTCATGGCACACCGCGAAAAGGACTTCGAGTTCGTTCGAGCACTGGTGGACGCCCGGCTGATTGACCCAGTAGTTCTGCAGCAGCGGCTGGCATCGATCGACTTGGCCCTTGTCCAGAGCGATCAGGACATCGATGTGCTGGACTACCGGCAACGGAACGCCATTGCCTGGGCAGCCGCCCTGACGAGCTGAAAATAAGGGCATATCTGACGCCTCAAGCGGTGCATTGCGTAAGAATAATGTCCAGAATCGATGTACTGACAGGTGCTGCGGATCATCTCAGATCTCAAGCTGACAGTCCGCAACCAACGCAAGCACGTCCATCGGCTCGAGAACGGTCGAAACAGGCCAAAGCATCAGGAAATGATGACACCCACTCGGGACGAACGGCGCGATGCCACCTGTTGCGGCTCTGCCGGCACAGGGCGTCAGACCCATTCACCGTGCACGGGGCGAGTCTTCCCATGTCGGACGGCTCCAACGTCAGGTTGGGGTGTGCCCTTCAATGACGAGATGCCCTCGGAGCTATATCATCCGGACTCCATGGGGTGGGAGCCGCTGGCCGTTGAAGCTTGAGTGCGCAGGTCTAGTTCCCCCCGACACGATCGCTATCAGTTCCAGGTACGGCGGATGTAGGTTCCTGGTTGTTGTTCTACGACGCGCCTGCTGTGGGGTCCGTCCTGTATCAGCCACAGGAGTGATCCGTCGGCCATGACAGCTTCGACCCGCCCGCGGTCGGTCACGCTGCCCTGAGTATGAACTTCGACGTCCTGGTCGGTCAGCACAGTCCAGTCGTCAACAGGCTGCCACAGTGCGAAAGAGTGGACGTTTGTTTGGGCTTGATTCGGCGTGGTGCTTGTTGGCAAGTCGTCCTCGAGTTTCATGGCAGCAGAACCCTGAGCAAATTTGTGACGGGGAGCGCTAGCGTTCGCGAATGATGTTTGTCTTTTCGGCGTTTACCCGAACAGGACGGCCGCTTCGTCGTAGCGGTTCTGCGGGACGGTTTTGAGCTGGCCCAGGGCTTCATGGAAGCCCACGTGTTCGATGTCCGTTCCCTTCAGGGCCACCATGGTGCCCCAGTAGCCTTCGACCACGGAGTCGATGGCGGCCATGCCGAGCCGGGTGGCCAGGACACGGTCGTAGGCGGACGGGACGCCGGCCCCGCTGGATGTGGCCCAGGATCGTCGAACGGGTTTCGATGCCGGTGCGGGCTTCCAGGTCCGGGGCGAGCTGGTCGGCGATGCCGCCCAGGCGGGGCCGGCCGGAGGTGTCGAGGCCACGATCGGAATAAGCCCCGTCCATATGTTCGGGAATGAAGCCTTCGGCGACGACCACGAGGGGTGCGCGGCCACGGTGGTGGGCTTCCTTTACCCACTGGGTGATTTGCTCGATCCTGACTTTTTGTTCGGGGATGAGGATGGCGTGGGCGCCGGCGGCCATGCCGGCGTGAAGCGCGATCCAGCCCACGTGCCGGCCCATGACTTCGGCGATCATGCACCGGTGATGGGATTCGCCGGTGGTCCGGAGGCGGTCGATGGCTTCGGTGGCGATCTGCACGGCGGTGTCGAAACCGAAGGTGTAGTCGGTGGCGTCGAGGTCGTTGTCAACGGTCTTGGGAACACCGACGATCTTCAGCCCGGCGTCGGTGAGCCGCTTGGCCGCCGCGAGCGTACCCTCACCACCGATGGCGATGATGGCATCGATGCCCAGGCGCTCCATGTGGGCCTTGATGACCTTGGCGCCGCCGCCGTTTTCGAACGGGTTGGTGCGGGAGGTACCCAGGATCGTGCCGCCCTGCTTGGCAATGCCGCGGACCATCGTGCGGGGAATGTCGATGATGTCGCCCTCAACAACGCCGCGCCAGCTGTCGAGGAAACCGACGAACTCGTGGCCGTGGATGGCAATGCCCTTGAGCACGGCTCCGCGGATAACCGCATTCAGTCCGGGGCAGTCGCCACCGCTGGTAAGGATTCCAATTTTCATGCGTAATTCCTAGGTTCAGTTGCCATGTTGGAAAGGGGCCATCAGAAAAACCCAAGACAGGCATAAGGCTGATTTCGCCCTATCGCCTTCGTGTACTACCAGGTTGTTCGTTCGTAGCTCATGCCGCAGGGAACGTTTGGGTCAAGGCTTACGATGACCGTTCCCGGAGCCGTCCGGGTTACCAGAATTCCCTGTTTCCCATACCTCGCACAAACAGAGAGTTCTTGGACGGCGGCCTCCACGGCGGCCTCCAAATGGGATCGCGTGTGCGCGTGGATGGTGATGGAATTGTGTTGCGTGCGTTCATGCTCATGAAAATCCGTGCAGGTGGAATTCTCTGTCTGCATTTATCCACTGCTCCTACAGTTCATTCGCGGTGGGATATATAGCCCTGGGGGTTGTTCTTCTGCCAGCGCCAGTGGTCTTCGCACATCTGGTCAACGGACTTGGTGGTGGACCAGTTCAGGGCCGCCAGGGCGGAAGTGGCATCGGCCCAGAAGGCGGGAAGGTCTCCGGCGCGGCGGCCTGTGATCTCGTAGGGGATAGGCTTGCCCACGGCCTTCTCAAAGGAGCGCAGGGCCTCCAGGACGGAGGAGCCCTTGCCGGAGCCCAAGTTCCAGCGGAAGACACCGGTGCGGTCCGCGATGTGGTTCAGGGCCGCGGCGTGGCCTTCGGCGAGGTCCACCACGTGGATGTAGTCGCGCAGGCAGGTGCCGTCGGGGGTGTCGTAGTCGCCGCCGAAGACCATGAGCCTCTCGCGGCGGCCCACGGCCACCTGGGCAATGAACGGGACCAGGTTGTTGGGGATGCCCCGGGATCCTCGCCGATGCGGCCTGAGGGGTGTGCGCCCACCGGGTTGAAGTAGCGCAGCAGGGCGATGTGCCAGCGGGAGTCAGCCGCGCCGAGGTCGGAGAGGATGTCCTCGATCTGTTCCTTGGTGGGCCCATAGGGGTTGTTGGCGCCGATCTCCATCTTTTCCACGTAGGGGATGGGGTTGTGTTCGCCGTAAACGGTGGCTGAGGAGCTGAAGACGATGGAGCGGACGTCATGCCTGTCCATCACACGGATCAGGTTCAGGGTGCCCACCAGGTTGTTGTAGTAGTACTTCAACGGCTCCTGTACCGATTCACCCACGGCCTTGAGGCCCGCGAAGTGGATGACAGCGTCGATGGCGTTGCCGGCGAAGACCTTTTCGACGGCTGCCTCGTTCACCAGGTCTACGTGATGGAACTCCGCGGTCTTGCCGCTGAGTTCGGCTACGCGGCGCAGCGATTCCTCGCTGGAGTTGACCAGGTTGTCGATGACGACCACGTCGTGGCCGGCTTCCTGCAGGGAAAGAACAGTGTGGGAACCGATGTAGCCCGTGCCCCCTGTGACCAAGATTTTCATGAGCGAGTGTGGGCTGGGTTGACTGGGATCGCTTCGATGTTCCAGCTCGCGGTATGACTCTGCCCCGGAAGGAGGACTATGAGGTCTGTCCTAGTGTTGAAGGCATTAGGCGGACAGGTCATTGGTTCTACTGCCAGGCCAGCTCTGCTGGATTCCGCATCCGGGAGGTCGGCTGTGTGTATCTGAACCCAGGGACAGTCACGACCCCATGTCATCGAAGTTCCGGACCCGTCCCATGTCGTCAGGCGTGCGGTTGAGTGACCTTCGTTGTCACGTATGAGATCAGTGAAGGCATGATCGAGCGTTGTGGAACTGATGGGTCGGGGGGCAACAAAGTCATAGTGTCGATCCTCTGAAACGTCGTTAACGCCTGTAGGTATCAGAAGGTCCGGGGTGACTTGCTGAACTTTTCGTGCGGGCAGCTCGAGAATCCAGTCGTCGACCCGGCCCTCGCCGGCGACCAGGTATGGGTGCGCGGCGGCCCCGTATGGTGCTGATCCGGGGCCGGTGTTGGTGGCTGTAACAGTGGTGTGCAGCCCGGAATGATCCAGCTGGTAGGACACCTGTACGTCCAAACGGAAGGGGTAACCGCTTCTCGCTTGAACGACGGTGGACAGAGTGGTCGATGACTCGTCGGATTGCACGGGGCACCAGTCTTGCCAGGCCAATAGTCCATGGAGTGCATGGCCCCGGCTCGGTTCGTTGATACCGAGCTGGTATTCCACGCCTTCGAATTCATACCGTCCCGCGATAACCCTGTTAGGCCACGGCGCCAAGACTGCCCCTCGATAGGCGGGGCGGACCTGATGTTCCGAAAAGGGGAGAATCAGGTCCCTGCCGGTGTGGCGCAAGGAGCGCAACGATGCACCGACGCTGGCTATTTCGGCGGTGTAGGGGCCGCAGCGCAGCGTGGTCTGTCTACCTGAGATCGGGACGGTATTGGTGCTCATTCTGGACATCACGAGGCTGGTCATTCGGAGGCCGCCAGGCGGAAGGTGAGCGTCCGCGCCTCCGGCGCCAAGGCGGACTCCGGCCAGACATCCGGGCCACACGAGCGGGTGCCGAGTCCGTGCTGAGCCGCGTCGAGGTATAACCATGAACGCGTGGCGGGAGGCAACTCGTGCGGGTGTGTGGCTGCGGCTAGCTCCTGGGCCGTGTAGCGGCTCAGGGTGAAGCCCGGCAGGCGGCCCCGTGCGTCCGGGTACGCGTCGATCCGTACCCACGGCTCTGAGCCGCGGAGCAGGTCGAGGGAGCGCATGCCCCCGCGGTGACCGGTCTCCTGCGGGCGCGCGTACGGCACGGCGAGCTGATCGATCGCGGCTACGTACCGTCTTACATGCGCGGCTTCGAGGCTGTCCGGGTAGGATTCGTGCGGGCCCAGCCCGAACCATGACGCTGCGTCCACGTCGGTGGGCAGCCCGAATCGGACGCCGACGCGGGGCCACACGCCGTCCCAATCGGAGGATGGCAGAATGTCCACCCGCAACCACAGACCTTCGGGGTCGAGGAGCCATTGCTCCTCGACGGTGACGGTGCGGGCCTGGTCCGCCGCGGCGTACCGGGTGCGCACGCGGAGGGCACGGTCATCCAGTACATCGACGGTCTCAACGCGCCCGTGCAGCCGGTCGAGTCCGGCCGTGTGCCAACGCGCTGCCGACGACGGCCCGGGAGCTCCTACGCCCGGGATGCCGTCTGCGTCTGGTGCCCAGGGGTCGGTGTTGATGTAGCCGCCCCGGGATTCGCCGCGGTCATTGTCCGTGGGCGCCCGGAACAGCTCTAGCCGGGGCCCGTCCACAGGGAGGCCCGCGAGCTTAACGAGCCGCCCTTCGTCGAAGACTGCTGGGCCGAGCTCGAGGAGGCCAGCGCCTTCTCCCGGCCGCCAATCACCGCCCGGGAGCCCGGCTGCGAAGGGCAGCGGGTGCTTCTTGGGCGGCGCGAGACGGCCCTGTGCTGAGGCGACTTCGTGCCCGGAAGGTGCCCACCCGGCATCGTGTTCGAGGACTGCCTCGAGGGTCACCCATACCTCTCCAGTGCATCCCTCGGCGGACACTGGAAGGGGGACTGCGGCCGAGGCGCCAGGGGCGAGCGGCCCACCGTCGAGCCCCTCGACGGTGAGCTCACCGGAGGCGACTGGTTCGCCGTCGTCCTCGATCCGCCAGCGAAAGACCAGGTCTCCCAGATCCGCGCTGTGTCGCAGGTTTGTCACCCGTACAAGGGGCTTGCCGCCCGGCTCGAGCCCCTCAAAGGCAAGCCCCACGGGCGCCACGACGGTCTTGAACTCATATAGTCCCGGGGAGGGCGTCGAGTCGGAGAGGACGAGGCCGTCGAGCACGAAGTTGCCGTCATGGATCTCCTCACCGAAGTCGCCGCCGTAGGCGAAGAATTCGGTGCCGTCCGCAGCGTGGGCGGCGATACCGTGGTCGCGCCATTCCCAGACGAACCCGCCGTGCAGCCGCGGGTATTTCGTGACGAGGTCCTCGTACAGCGATATGTTCCCGGGCCCGTTGCCCATGGCGTGGACGTACTCGCATAGAAGGAACGGCTTGGTCCGCTGCCGCGCCCCCTCGGCAGGGGAGCAGCCCAGCAGCGGTGTTGTGTCGCCGTCGCGCCCGATCGTCTCCACCTCGGGCAGCGTCGCGTACATACGGGAGTACACGTCGGTGTACGCGCCGGCGTAGTCGTTTTCGTAGTGGACTGGTCGGCCCGTATCCCGTGCATGCACCCACGCGGACATAGCGGCGAGATTTTGTCCTGTGCCGGACTCGTTGCCGAGGGACCACATGACGATCGAAGGTCGGTTCTTGTCCCGCTCCACGGTCCGTTCGATCCGGTCAAGGAGCGCCTCGCGCCACATCGGCTCGTCGCTCGGGTTCCGGGCCCAGCCGTGCCGCTCGAATCCGTGCGTCTCGAGGTCGCACTCGAGGATTACCCAGAAGCCCATTTCGTCTGCGAGTTCGAGCAGTCTCGGGTGGGGCGGGTAGTGGCTGGTACGGATTGCGTTGACGTTGGAGCGCTTCATGAGCGCGAGGTCCTCGCGGGCGAAGTCCTCGTCGAAGACGCGGCCGAGCGTGGGGTGGGTCTCGTGGCGATTGACTCCGTGGAACACAACTTTGCGTCCGTTGACCAGGAACTGGTCTCCGACGATTTCTACGGTGCGGAAGCCGATCCGCAGTGACACGGTCTCGGCCTTGTTGGCCACGGTCGCATCGTAGAGCCGTGGGGTTTCGGCGGTCCAGGGCTCGACGTCAGAAACAGGTACCGGTGCAACATCACCGGAGTTGGACCACTCGACGTCGATGCCGAGCTCGGGTACGCGGAGGCGAACAGGGTAGGACGATGCTGACGCTTTCACTTCGGGTTCTATGGTCCCCGCCCCGCTGTTGTAGCCGGCCCGGAGCCAGACGTCCTCGATGCCGCCGGCCGGCCGGGACAAGAGGGTCACGGATCGGAAAATGCCCGGCAGCCACCACTGGTCCTGGTCTTCGAGGTAGCTGGAAGCGGACCATTGATGGACACGGACTGCGATGGTGTTGGTGCCAGCGCTGACAGCGTCAGTGACGTCGAACTCCTGGGCGTGGCGGCTGCCGGTACCCCAGCCTATCTCTGTGCCGTTAACCCATACCTTGTACCTGGATTCGACGCCGTCAAAGCGCAAGACGACGCGGCCCGTGCCCGCTGTGCCGCCGGCCTCCTTCCAGCCGCCGGGCAGCTCGAACGTGCGGCGATAGTCTCCGGTGGGGTTCTCATCAGGGACGAACGGCGGGTCGATTGGGAACGGGAACTGCACGTTCGTGTAGATCGGGCGGCCGTACAAGCCGTTGCCCTGGAGCACCCAGTGGGAGGGCACGGGGAGCGCCTCCCACGTAGAGTCGTCGTACTCCGCAGCGGCCATCGCCTCCGCGGCTTCCCCTCGGGGCAGCACCCCGCGCCCGCCGGGTGTCCCGGGGACTCCGTTGAGGAGCCGGAATCGCCATTGCCCGTCGAGGGACAGGGACGGGGCGTCGGTGCGAAGCCAGGAACGGGCCGGCATTCGCCGCCCCCCTCCGGGGCCCGGGTCTGTGACGTAGGCGGTGGAGGCCGCGGCCTCCGCTGCGCGGGGGCTCATTTGACGGCTCCTTCTGTGAGGCCTCCGCGCCAGAAGCGCTGAAGGACGATCATGGCGATGGCGAGCGGGATGACAGACAGCAGTACGCCGCCGGTGGTCAGCTCGTAGAACTCTGGGAGCCGGTCGGCCTGGCTAAGCCAGTTGTTCAGACCCACCGTGATGGGGAACAGCTTCGAGTCGGAGAGCATCACGAGCGGCAGGAAGTAGTTGTTCCAGATGCCCACGAGCTGGAACAAGAACACTGTCACCAGGGCGGGAGTGAGAACCCGCAGCCCCACGGAGTGGAAGATGCGCAGCTCGCCCGCGCCGTCGATGCGCGCGGCCTCCAGTAGCGCCGGATCCACCGTTGCCTGCGCGTAAACCCGGCACAGAAACAGGCCAAACGGCGAGACGAGGGAGGGCAGCAGGACGCTCCAGTAGGTGTTGGCGATGCCGAGCTGGCTGAAGAACAGGAACAGGGGCAGGGCCGTGGCGGTGCCGGGGACGAGGACGCCGCCGAGGATGAGCCCGAAGATGAGACTGTTGCCCCGGAAACGGTACTTGGCCAGCGCGTAGCCGCCCGCGGCGGCGAAGTAAGTCGCGGCGAGTGCGCCCACCCCTGCATACAGAATCGAGTTGAGGAACCAGCGCACAAACACGCCGTTCCCGTATGCGAGGACGTTCGCAAGGTTGTCCCACAGGACAACCTGCGGGGCGAACAGGAACCCGTTGGTCGCGAACAGGTCCCCGCTGGTCTTTGTCGCGGCGACCACCACCCAATAGACGGGGACCAGGAAGTAGAGCGCGGCGACTACAAGTAGCCCGGTGACGAGAATTGTTGTGGAGCCGGGGCGCCGGCGCCGGGGCACAGGCGGATTCTCGGCGATGTTCTTGGGCCGGCTAAGGGTGGGGGTGGCAGTCATGAGGACTTCCTGTTCGTGAACCGGAGGAAGGTGAAGGAGAGGATGAAGGCCGCGAGGGCGATGAGCACGGCCTGGGCTGCGGCGACGTTGTAGTCGTTGTATGCAAAGGCCGTGGTGTAGGCGGAGAGGTTCGGGGTGTACTGGCTGTCGACGGCCGGCGCAACGGTCTGGAGAACTTGTGCCTCGGCGAACAGCTGAAGCGTGCCGATGATCGAGAACACCGTGGTGAGCACGAGGGCGGGCCGGATAAGGGGCAGCTGAATGGTCCACGCGACACGGAAGGGTCCGGCACCGTCCACGCGCGCAGCTTCATATATCTCACTGGGGATGGACTTGAGCTGGGCTATGATGATCAGCATGTTGTAGCCGGTGTAGCTCCACGTAACGATGTTGGCGATCGACCACAGCACGGTGTCGGGGCCGAGGAAGTTCACGGTGAGGCCTACGGATTTGGCGGCGTCCACCAGTGGGCTCAGGCCCGGGACGTAGAGAAAAGACCAGAGAATGGTCGCGATGACGCCCGGCACGCCATACGGCATGAAGTATGCCGCGCGGAAGAACCCGGGCCACTTAGCCGAGGCCGACTCCAGCAGGAGTGCGAGGACTGTACATAGGGCGATCATGACAGGAACCTGGACCACCCCGAAGAGCAGCACGCGGCCGATCGAGGCGAGGAAGCTTCCATCCCCGAGAGCGCGGGCATAGTTCTCGAACCCCGCAAACCCGGAGTGGACGCCCGTCTCGCCGAAGAGGCCACTGCGGGTCACTTTCGTGAAGCTGGAACCGACAGCAGCGATGATCGGGAAGATGAACGTGAGGGCAAAGAGCGCCAGGAAGGGCGCAAGCAGGATCCAGGGTGCACGGGTGACGGCACGGCGCTGCTGCCTTGCCCGTCCGCCCCCCTCCCGCTGGAGTGCTGACGGACGTGCGGTACCTGCGGTGGCGCTCATGCCTGCTCCTTCCTAATCGTCAGACCCTTGTTCCTGAAGGCGGTCATGATCTGCTGTTCGGCGTCTACTACGGTGTCGACGAGGCTCGTGCCCGATGCCTTACGGCGGAACCCGTCGCCCAGGATGTTGAAAGACTGCGTGGTGACCGGCCACCAAGACCAGTCCATGTTCTGCGACTTACTCGCCGGCACGATCACGTCCTGGTTGTAGTTCTGCCCCCCGAAAAAGTCGGAGGGCTCCTCGCGTTTTGTACCGATCATGCCCGGCACGGGGGACCATCCGATGCCACTGTTGGCGATCTCGGCGTCGATGCCGGCCTGCGTGGACGTCATCCAGACAGCGAACTCGAGGGCCTCGCGGGGGTGCTTGCTGTTAGCCAGGACCGCCGCGGTGGACCCCCCGAGGTAGCTCGAGCCATATCCTCTGGAGTCCCAAATGGGCATGGGCGCCACGCGCCACTTGCCCGCTCCGCCGCTGACGCTCTGCACAAGGGCATCCGCCCAGCTGCCGCTCGTGAGCGACGCGAGCTCCCCCTTCGCAGCCGCAGCGTACCAGCCGGGGGTGAAGGGTCCATAGGCGGTGGTGACGATGCCGTCGTCGATCGCCCGGTCAAAGAACCGCGCGACGTTCAGCGTTGAGTCATCGGTCATGTTGATAACCCATCCGTCCTCGGCCGGGCGCAGCCAGCAAGCGCCAGCCTGCGCGGCGAAAGAGACAAAGTAAGAGGTGTCCGCGAGAGAGAAGCAGTCGATGTAGGCGTTGGCACCGCGGAGCTCCTTCCCGACGGCTGCCCACTCCTGCCAAGTCGCAGGTGCCGCCGCGCCTACTTTGGCCAGGACGTCGGGGCGGTAGAACGTGGCCATCGGCCCCGAGTCTTGGGGAATGCCGTAGACGCCCCCGGAGAAGCTCACTTGGCTCCAAAGTGCGGGGTCATAACGGTGCGCGTATTCACGGGCACCGTAGCGAGAGAGATCCACGAGCCCGTTGACGAGCATGAACTCAGGGACGGTACGCATTTCAACCTGTGCTAGGTCAGGGCCACCGCCCGCCGCTAGCGCGGCGTAAAGCTTGGAGTACCCGCCACGGTTGCCGCTGGGGATCCATACGGTCTCAACCTGGACGTTCGGGTGGCTCGCGTTCCAGATGTCGGCAACCTTCTGAACGTTCTTGAGCCAGGACCAGTACGTAAGGGTCACTTTTTCGCCGGTGCTGACTGCGGGAATGGCAGGTGCGGCATTGACGGAAACAGTGCCCGGAGTGGCGCAACCGGTGAGAAGGGCAAAGGCGGAGGCGCCAAGGCCGCCGCAAAGGAGTTGTCGTCGTGTCAAAGATGGCATGAGTCCCACTTCGTTATGGTCAGCGCCGCGGATACGGCGCCGGGGCTGTATGGCCCGACGTGACAAGGCTAACATAAAAGCTGAGTACCTACTCAGTTTTTAATGAAACTAGACTGGAATCCATGACCAACAATGCGACGGCACGCTCCGGCACGCGCGGCCCGTATGCCAAGACCGCTGAGCGTCAACGGCAAATCCTTGAAGCCGCTATAGAGGTCTTCGGGTCGCGGGGCTACAACGGCGGCAGCATCCAGGACGTCGCGGACCGGGCAGGGATCAACCAGACCACGCTCCTCCACCATTTCCCCACCAAGGCTCAGCTGCTCGTGGCGGTACTCGAATACCGCGACCGTATCTCCACGAGCACCCCGGGCACGCGCGAGCGGTTTGCGGAAACCATCGTGCGGCAGGCGGAGCACAACGAGGGCCTACCCCACCTCGTAGAGCTCTACTCCGTACTCTCCGGAGAAGCAACCACCGAGGACCACCCGGCCCGCGACTACTTCGTCCAGCGCTTCGCCCGGCTTCGGAATGAATATAGTGGGGAGCTGCGCTACCTCGCGAGCATTGGCCGGCTCCGGCCAGGCGTCGACCCGGACGTGGCGGGACCCACCATCGTAGCCCTCTGGGAAGGAATCCAAACCGAGTGGCTCCTGAACCCTGACAATGTGGACGTGCCCGGCATCCTCAAGGGCTACCTCGACCTGATTCTCGTGCCGGAAGAAGATGCGCGGTGGTCATCTGGTACCGGGACCCCCGTGGAAGCGCTGAATAAACTTTGAAGACGATGATTCCCCAATCGGCTCCCGATAGAGGTGGCCGCCGTCCCCGCCACGGGCCACGGCGTCAGCCGATAATGGATATTCCGTCAACCTGCCTCAGCAGAGCAGACTCGTGCTTGCTGATCACGCGGCCGGAACTGCTGGTGGCTCTGATCCGTACATGGCTGGGGTCAATTCAGGTTATCCACGGCTGGAAGTAGGAGCCGTTGGGGTAGCTCCCTGGCAGCAGTAGCGGTGGATAACCTACAAGAATTGTCCCCGGCTGTGGGCGGGCGGACCGGACTTCTCGTTCAAACGTGGATAAATTCCGGTTGTTCCGAGGACCACAGCAAGGAGCCGCGGGTCAGCTCTGGGTGTAGCTCAAACAGACAGCCTGCAACCGGGAATTGGGGCCGGATAGACCCTCGCTCTAACCGAACGGCGACCTTTGAAAGCAGGCGAGCTAAGAGGGGCCCTGTGACTCCGCGCAGTGTGGCTGCCGGCGTCTGTAGCTGTTTGCCTGGCTGCACCAAGGGCAGATCTGACTCAGCCGGCGGCGGGAATGGCGTCTCTGACCGCGTCGCTGATGCTGTCAACGCCGAGAGCGGCCCCTGCCAATGCGAGCAGTGCCAGGGAAATAAGAAAGAGCCGGGAGCTACGATCAAGGTCCTTTAAGGCAGTCGCCAAACGTGCAAGCGTCTCCCATGGTTCCGTCAGAGAGGATGCCCGCTGCAGTTCACCGCTTCCTGCTACATCTGCTTTGCTGTGGACGCTGCGGAAGCCAGAGCAATGATCGGCTTCTCCGACGAGCTGCGCAGGCGGGGCGTCAATCTCCGTGTCTTGAACCTCGATGGCGGCAACGTCGACACCGGCACTCCGATGGGCAGCATAGCGTTCACCGCCATGGCCGCGTTGGCGTATATGGAGCTGGCGATCAAGCGGGAACGGATCAACGACAACCTGAGGAAGAAGCGTGCCGCCGGCAAGGACCTGGGCCGCCGATGGCAACAGACAGCGGAGAACAGGCCACACGAGTAGCCAAAGACCTGGAGTGTCGTGCGCCACCCTGTACGGGGCGCATTCATGAACTGTCATGAAACCAAGACAGAGTCGCTGACTTCCGAGGCGATTGCCTCGTAGGCAGCGGTGGCGATGGCTAGATCTTGCCAGGGCATGCCGGTGGTCTTTAGCACGGCGGGTCGCCCATGTGGGATGTGCTTAAGGCCGGACACGATGTCCGCCAGTGTGATGAGGCTTTCCGGGCCTTCGATCGCGCCAGATTCCATCGCCTGGATGATGTCGCCTGCTTCGAGCTGTGAAGTGCGTAGTGATTCGACGCAGATGCTCGCGTGTGCCATGAGGGCGTCATCCAGTTCGCGTCGTGCCGGTTCATGTGAGCCTATGGCGATGACGACTGCGGTTTCTTTTACCTGTGAACCGTCAAAGAGTGGCTCGGCTGAGCCGGTGCAACAGATGATCAGATCGGCATTCGCGACCTCTTCGGTGCTGCAGACCTTGGACTTTAGCCCGAGTCCGGCTGCGCGGGCAGACAATGACTTTGCAGCACCTGGGTTCCGCCCTACGATGCCGACATGGTTCAGTGTTAGTACGGTGCTGAAGGCCTTGATGTGTTCCCAGGCTTGTGGTCCGGTACCGAAAATCAGGAGATTCTTGGGCCCTGGTGAGGTCAGTCGTAAGGCGCCTAAGGCAGATACGGCGGGAGTGCGAATATTTGTCAGTGCCGTACCATCAAGGACCGCCAGCGGGCGCTGGTCCGCGCCGCCGAAAAGTGCGTAGAGGCCTTGAATCACGGGCCGGTTGGAGGATGCATTTTCGGGGCTTATGGTGAGCAGCTTCGTTCCTGTGTAGTTTCCCGAGGTGGAGGGCATCTGTAGGAAAAGCCCCCGGTCGGTCTTTAGACTCGAACGCAGGCCATCACGTTCAGGATCAAAGCCTGCCAAGAGGAAACTCTCGAGCAATTTGACGGCATCCGGGAAAGGGACAGCCCTTTGGATGTCACAGCTGCTGATAAAAACCGGAGCAGGAAAGGATGACGACTGGGGATTCATTGGCGTTCCTGGTTCTATTGTTCGCATGCTCTGGTTGGCGTTGTGGAGGCGTCGATGACGGCGTATGCGCCGCCATCGAAGCCTTTCCGGTTTACAGCGATTTGCTGTTCCCCATAGATGCTCCGACGTTCGTGGGATCTGCCATCGGCGTCGGCGTTGGCGGAGCGCTGCCCGGGCAGTTCTTGCCGGGGGCATGGCGTTGTTGCCTTAAGCGAAGCTGGGTCGGGAGGGGCTGCTTATGAGGCCGTCGACGCGAAGTTCATCGATCTCGGCGGATGAGTAGCCGAGCTCGGCCAGGATTTCCTCCGAGTGTTGTCCGAGCAGTGGTGCGGGGGAGTACTCCCTGCTGCCTGCGGCGGACAGGCGGATCGGGTTGTCGATGACTTTGATGGGTCCGGCGGTTGGGTGGTCCACTGTCCGGATGATGTCGTTGTTTATGACCTGGGGGTGGGCCAGTACTTCGTCGTAGTCCAGCACCGGTGCGCAGAGGACGCTGCGGGCGCTGAGTTTCTGGACGGCTTCGTCGGTGGTGAACCTGCTCAGTTCGTGGTCCAGAATCGACCACAGGGCTTCCCTGTTTTGCATCTGGAGTTCCGAGGTTGCAAATTGGGGTCGGGTGGTGAGGTTGTCGATGCCCAGAGCATCACATACGGCTTCGAGGGGGTCCGGGCGGAAGAGGCCGACGATGTTGACCCATCCGTCGGAGGTTTTGAATGAGCCGACGAGGTTGTCCCTTTCCCAGTTGATCTCGAAGCGCCTCATCATCCACTGGGTGTATTCGTTCATTTGGGCGAACAGCGCGGTGTCCAGCAGGGATACGTCGACTCGTTGACCTTTGCCCGAGACAGATCGCTCGACGAGGGCCATCAGGATCCCCTGCACGAGGGCCATGCCTGCGCCGAAGTCGACGAAGGGGATCGGGAATATTCCCGGGCGGCCTGTGTCGTCTCTGTTGTGCCAGGTGGATCCGCTGAAGGACTGGAGCGCCATGTCCTGTCCGCCCATGTTTTTCATGGGACCGCTCTCGCCAAAGCCTGTTCCCGAGGCGTAGATCAGGCCCGGGTACTTCTCCTCCAGGGAGTCGTAGCCGAGGCCCATGCGTTCGGCCACGCCTGCGCGGAAGTTCATGACGATGACATCTGTTTTCTCCAGCAGCTCGTGAACGATGCCCATGGCACGTGGATTCTTCATGTCGAGGACGAGCGAGCGTTTGTTGCGGTTGACTGCCAGAAAGCTGGCACTGTCTTCAATGCCGCTGGATCGGACGTCGATGGTACGGCTTATGTCACCGAGCTTCGGACGCTCGACCTTTGTTACCTCGGCGCCGAAGTCGGCGAGGATCTGCGTTGCCATCGGGCCGAACTGCACTTGGCTGAAGTCCAGAATGCGGATGCCTGCCAGCGGGAGTGATCGGATAGCGGTCATGGTGGTTCTGCTCCTGTGCCTGGGTTTCGGGGCGGGGTTATATGCGGCCGGCGGGGATTGACCCGGCGAGAACGGCCAACGATTCGAACAGGAAGTAGCTGCCGAAGATGAGTTCAACGTCGGTTGCGGCGTCTACGCTTCTGACTGTGCTCCTGCGGGTGAAGCATCCTCCGGTCAGGATGCCGCTGGGCCGGGTGTCGTCCGGGCGGCAGGGCGTCAGGTAGCCGGAGACGAGTGCTGACGCCGTCTCGCGGGCCATTTGTGCGTAGCGTGAGCCGTCCTTTGCCCCCAGGGCATGACTGAGCCGGAGGAAGGCCGCAGTGGCGATGGCGCTGGCGGCCGTATCGCGGCTTGTGTCCGGTATGGCCGGGTCCGCGAAATCCCAGAAGGAAATTTTGTCCGCCGGAACGTTGGCGATCCACCAGTCAGCCGTGCGACGTGCGTATTCGCGCCACATGGGTTCAGTGGGGCGCACGACCGCAGCGTGGGCGCTGAAAATCATGGCCCACGCTTGGGCGCGGCCCCAGGTGCTGGTGTCACTGTAGCCCTTATGGGTGTGGGTTTTCAGGACTGCACCTGTCGAGGGGTCCAGGGTGGATGACTGGACGACCGATCCGTCCTCCCTCACGTGATTCTCGAGCACTCTTTGAGTGTGGCGGATGGCAACTTCCTCCAAGCGGTCATCGCCCAGTTCGGATGCTGCCCAGAACAGGAGGGGGCTGGCCAGAAGAGAGTCGATGCTGCTTTCAGCCGCACCGGTCGAGGATGCCTCCTCGGCATCCTCGCCCAAGGGTATGAGTCCGAGCCGTTCATCGAACATTTCGGCGAGGGACTTTGCCGCCTGCAGGGCTGTTTCGCGGGCGTGCGGATCGCCGGTGAGGAGGTGTCCTATTGCGGCACCGCAGTAGAAGCCGTACCCCTTAAAGACGGTCTGCTTGAACATCCGTGGTGTGATCAGCTCAAGGGCGCGGTGTGCGTCCGTGAGGCTGAACCTGACCGGGTCGATGCTGTGGGCCAGCCACAGCTGTCCAACCCAGCCGCCACCGGTCCAGTCCCCGTCGGGGGTGGTGGTCCATTCTCCGGTCTCTGTGTCGGCCCAGTGCGGAACACCGGGCCGCCCGGAGTCTCTGGTGGCCTGAATGCGTGTGAGCATCCGCGACTGAGCTTCCAAAAACTGTGACGACGACATGCAACTCCTTTGTCCAGTCGGTTAGATCGTGTCTGGTACCGTCTGTTGGTTGTGAACGGGTGTATGATTCTGTCTGATACTTCAGACGGTGTCCGATATTTATAAAGTTTACTGTCTGGCCGGTGCAGGGTCTACCGGCCGGCGGTGCCGACTCAGGATTGGAAAGCCATGAACCGCACCACCGCCCCCGCGCTTCGCCGGGGCCTTGACATTCTCGAACTGTTCCTCGAACGCAATAACGGGCTTCGCGTGCCCGAGATCACCGAGAAACTCGGCATTCCCCGGGCCAGCGCCCACGAGCTGGTTGGTGCCCTGGCGGAACGCGGCTACCTTCAGGCAGTTTCGGAACCGCCCAGCCGTTACGTCCTCGGAGTCCGCGCATTCCGTCTGGGTGGTGCCTACGAACGCGGGCTGGACCTGGCTGCCCTGGGCCGTGAGAGTGCCCGCAAGATCGCCGCGGAGTGCGGGGAGACCGTGCAGATTGTCATCAGGGAGGGACGGTTTGCTGTGTTCATCGTGCGCATTGACAGTACGCATTCCATTCGCCTTGTCTCCGACGTGGGAAGCAGCCTCCCCGCCCACTGCACCGCCGGAGGCAAGATGCTGCTGTCGTCACTGCCCTCGGAGGAGCTGGACGCCCTGTTCCCTGATGATGCGGCTCTTCCTGCCATGACTGCGCAAAGCATTAACAGCAAGAAGCGTCTGTTGGCTGAGCTGGCGACGGCGCGGGAACGGGGATGGTCCGAGGAGAACAGTGAATCCAATGAGAATGTCGCCTGCGTGGCCGCTCCCATCTATGACCGCTCGGGCGCCTGCG
Source organism: Pseudarthrobacter sp. NCCP-2145 (assembly GCF_023708005.1). Taxonomy (NCBI): domain Bacteria; kingdom Bacillati; phylum Actinomycetota; class Actinomycetes; order Micrococcales; family Micrococcaceae; genus Pseudarthrobacter; species Pseudarthrobacter sp. NCCP-2145. The sequence continues at coordinate 81,385 of NZ_BRCG01000018.1, forward strand.
TTGCTGCGATGAGCATCTCCACTCCCACCCTGCGGTGGGGCGAGAAGCAGAAGGAAGACTACGTCAAGCTGGTCGTCAAGGGGGCGCGGGAGATTTCGACGAACCTGGGGTCGCTGTCCACACGATAGTCCGGAGCGTCGGCCGAGGGCAGGATGACGGCGCGTCCCGTGGCCCCGGTGGACAGCGCTTCGTACGCTTCGTTGATCTGCGAAAGGTCGAACCTGTCGCCGACCAGCCGCTCCAGCGGCAGCTTGCCCGCCGTGTACAGCTCGAGGATCTTCGGTACCTGCACCAGGGTGTTGGATGACCCGTAGAGGCTTCCGATGATGCGCTTTTCCTGCTGGACGAGGGCGTTGACGGGAACCTCGAAGGATGTTCCAGCCCGGCCCAGGCCCACGGCCACTACGGTGCCGGAGGTTCCGACGTTGTTCACTGCCTGGGAGAGAGTGGCGGGGATTCCCACGGCATCCAGCGCCCATTTGAGCCCGCTTGGGCAGATTCGTGCGATCTCCGCTTCCAGATCCTGCGTCACGGAGTTGATCGTGTGCGTAGCGCCGACCTCGCGGGCAAGGTCGAGCCGGGCGTCGACGGTGTCCACCGCGATGATGGGATGCGCACCGATAAGGTTCAGGCCCATGATGGCGCTCAGTCCGACTCCGCCGGCTCCGATGACGAGGGCCGCCTCCCCGGTGGAGTCCTTCATCAGATTCAGTGCTGCTCCAACACCGGTAATGACGGCGCATCCGGTAATGGCGGCGATTTCCGGCGGTATCTCCGATGAAATGCGGATCACGGAGCGCTCGGAGACCACACATTCTTCAGCGAAACACGAAACGCCCATGAGGTGGTGGACCTTCTGCCCGTTCAGACTCAGGCGCGAAGTTCCGTCCACGAGCCCGCCCGTGGTTGCCTGCACCTTGCCGGCCACGCACAAGGCGGGGCGCCCGCTGGTGCAGAATTCACAGTCGCCGCAGCGGGGACGCCAGGTAGTGATGACAGAATCCCCGGGGGAAACGCGTGTCACGCCTTCACCGACGCTTACCACAATGCCAGCCCCCTCATGCCCCAGGACGGCAGGAAGCTTCCCGTTCAGGTCCCCGTTCATATAGTGAAGGTCGCTGTGGCACACCCCCGCCGCCTGGATGCGGATCCTGACTTCGCCTCGGCGGGGAGGCTCCAGATCTACTTCTTCGATGCGGAGCGGGGTCCTGGCCTCAAATAGGACGGCTGCTTTCATGGTGGTCTCCTCGTGGTGTGGATCGTTCCGGCGGCCAGAGTGGCACCGCTTTGCGGTTCATGCCTCTGGCCCCTCTGGTGCGTCCCTACGCTGTGGTTAGTTGGTTCCGCAACTCTGCGTCCCCATCCACAGTCGCCCGGATCAATCGGGCCTTTCCCGATTATGTACGAAATTTCAGACAGTGTCTGGAATAACAAACAGCCTAGTAATCATTCCCGGCGCCGTCAAGCACTTCGGGGGTCGGCGTAATCCCGCCTGCCCCCCGCTCGGCTCTTCCATGTCGCCGCCTACCGACAAGCAAGACGAGGGGGTTGACCTCACGACTCGCCCCATGCAACGATTTGTCCATATACCAGAACCCGTCTGAAATATGAGACGAGCGGTTCGGTGGATTTTTCGGGAACGCAGATTTCTAAGCCTTCCCACCCAAATGGCAAGGAGGCCATCACATGTCCAGAATGTCCCAAATGCAGAAAGTCGGTTTGGCCAGTGGTGTGGGCACCACGGTCGAATGGTACGACTTCTTTATCTACGGCACGGCCGCAGGGCTTGTGTTCAACAAGATCTTTTTCCCCGATTTTGACCCGTTGGTCGGGACGCTGCTGGCGTTCGCCACGTTTTCCGCGGCTTTCGTAGCGCGCCCCTTGGGCGGGGTCCTGTTCGGGCATTTCGGGGACCGGATCGGCCGGAAGTCCATGCTCATCATCACCCTGACGCTGATGGGCCTGACCACCCTGGCCATCGGCCTTCTTCCCACCTACCAGACCATCGGCGTCGCGGCGCCCATTATCTTGGTCTCCTTGCGCTTCGTGCAGGGACTTGCGCTGGGCGGCGAGGTCGGCGGTGCCATCCTGATGACCGTGGAGCACGCCCCTGCCAACAAGCGCGGCTACTACGGCAGCTGGGTGCAGATGGGCGTTCCCGCCGGTCTGATGCTGGGCAACGCTGTCTTCCTTCTCATGGCAGGCCTGTCGTCCGAGGCCTTCCTCGCCTGGGGATGGCGCATCCCGTTCCTGGTTGGCGGCGTCTTCGTCGTGATCGGTCTGGTTGTTCGGCTGAAGGTCGTGGAAAGCCCGGTATTTGATCAACTGAAAAAGCAGGAAAAGACCGAGAAGATGCCCATCGCCGTCGTCCTTCGCCACTACCCGAAGCAGATTCTCCTGATCTGCGGATCCTACTTCGCAATCGGCGTCACCTTCTACGGAGCCACGGTGTTCGGCCTCAGCTACGGTGTCCAGACCGTGGGTTTCTCGCGCAACGAAATGCTGGGCATCGTCCTGATTTCCATGGGCGTCACGTTCTTCGCCCTGCCGCTGTTCGGAAGGCTCTCGGACAAACTCGGCCGCAAACCCGTCTTTCTCGGCGGCGTCATCGCCATGCTCCTCTTTACCTTCCCGTGGTTCTGGCTGGTCAACACCGGGTCCTACGTGCTGGCACTGCTCGGGTTCGTGGTCTTCTGCCTCGCATTCTCCACGTCCTATGGACCGCTGGCCGCGTTCTTCGCCGAGGCTTTCGAGACGAAAATCCGCTACACCGGAATCTCCTTCGGCTACACGATCGGCACCCTGGCCGCCAGCGCCCCGACGCCCATTGTGGCCGCATGGGTGATTGCCGAGACCGGATCCTACGAGGGTGTGGCCCTGTTCATGATGGCCATGTGCGTCATCTCGGTGATCTGCGTGATCGCCATGAAGGAGACCAACCGGCTGGATCTTTCCGAACTCGGCAAGAAATACGACCAGGAGCCCCCGGCCGCCGACGCGGACAGCACGCCCCACGCCGACACAACCAGCCAGCACCTAAAAACCGCCAGCTAGAAACCACCGCGGCACCGAAACCCGGCACAGACGCCCCCCGCAGCCGCCGCCAGCGCGGGCAAAGCATCCGCGCCCGCGACCAGACATCGCATGAACAAGGAGTAACCACGTGATTGAAGCATCCACACGAGCAATCGACAGCCCACAGATTAGCGGCGCGGAAATCAGCGACCCGGCAGGCCCCTTGGCCGGAATCCGGGTGCTGGACATGACCCGTCTCGCGCCCGGGCCCTACGCGAGCATGCTTCTTGGCGACCTGGGCGCTGAAGTTATCGTCATCGGCGGCGGCCGCTCCGGCCTCCCCGTTCCGTCACTGTCACGGGGGAAGGAATTCATCGCCCTTGACCTCAAGAGCGACGACGGTCGGCAGGCCTTGCGGCAGCTCGTCTCAGAAGCCGATGTCTTCATGGAGGGCTTTCGTCCAGGGGTGGTGGACAGGTTGGGTGCAGGCTACGAGGAGCTGTCCGAAATCAATCCCGGCCTCGTTTACTGCAGCGTCACGGGTTACGGCCAGACCGGACCGCTGGCCCAGCGCGCCGGTCATGACATCAACTACCTTGCCGCTGCCGGTGCCCTGGGCACGTTTGGGCCGTCCGACCAGCCGCCGGTTCCGCCGCTGAATCTTGTCGCCGATCTGGGCGGCGGAGGCATGCTCTCTGCCTTCGGCATCGTCAGCGCCCTTTACGAGCGGTCCAAGACGGGCAAGGGCCGCTACATCGACTCGGCCATGGTGGACGGTGTCCTGTCCATGATGGCGATGAACTTTGCTGACTGGCACACACCGACCCTGCCCCGCCGGGGCGAGGGTGTCCTGACAGGCACCACACCGTTCTACCGGTGCTACAGCTGCTCAGACAACCGCTATGTAGCGGTCGGAGCCCTCGAAACGGCCTTCTTCGCGGAACTGTGGAACACGCTTGACCTGGGGGCAGTGCCGGACCATTTCGACAGGGCAACGTGGCCGTCCATAGAAGAGTCACTCACTGGCGCATTCGGCACAAAAACGATGGGGGAGTGGGCCGGAATCTTCGCCGAGGTCGACGCCTGCGTCACCCCCGTCCTGGAGCCACATGAACTGGCATCGTTTGAACAGATCATCAGTCGGGATCCCGGCTTCACCCTGGATTCGGTACCCGTGATTCCCGCGTTCCAGGACGGTCCGGAACGCCGGCAGACCGACATGGAGCCGCGCACCGAAAAGGTGCTGGTCCGTCAGGGTCTTGACCCTGAACTGGCAGCCAGGGTCGCGGCCCAGAGCGAACGCACAGCCGTCACCGGCCTCAGCTGGCCGCCCCTGTAAACCGGAACCGGCAAACTATCCAGTCCAAATCCCCCGCGGAGCGCCGTGCATTGCGGTGCGCCGACTCCCGCCAATGACCATCGAGGAACCCATGGCACTGACTAGCACCACACCCGCCCCCACCAGCACCGACAGGCTCAACAGCATTCTTGCCCGGGCAGCAGACGCGGCCGTCATCTGGGCTGAGACCACGCCCCAGGAGCGCGCCGTAGTACTCCTGTCCGTTGCCGACCACCTGGACAGCGCGGCGGACGAGCTCATCGAGATCGCCCACGAGGAAACCCACCTCTCCCAGGCACGGCTGAAAGGCGAACTGAAACGCACCACCTTCCAGCTCCGGCTATTCGGCGAAGTCCTGAATGAAGGAAGCTACTTGGACGCACGGATCGATCAGGCCGATCCGGCCTGGGGCATGGGGCCGCGGCCCGAGATCCGGCGCACTCTGGAGCCCTTGGGTCCCGTTCTCGTGTTCTCCGCCAGCAACTTTCCGTTTGCCTTCAGCGTCGCAGGGGGGGACACCGCCTCCGCTCTGGCCGCAGGTTGCCCCGTCATCGTCAAAGCACATTCGGGTCATCCCCGGCTCTCGGAGCGAACGGGAGACGTCGTGGCAGCCGCCCTCGCGCATGCCGGAGCCCCCGCAGGGCTTTTCGACGTCATCTTCGGCACCCAGGCCGGACGCGATGCGCTGCTTGATCCAAGGGTGAAGGCCAGCTCATTCACCGGCTCCATCCCTGGCGGGCGGGCACTGTTCGACCTGGCGAACTCCAGGCCTGACCCGATTCCCTTCTACGGAGAACTGGGCAGCGTCAACCCCACCTTCATCACCCGCGCGGCCGCCCAAAAGAGGAGCGGACAGATCGTGACCGACTTCGTGAACTCCTACACGGTCGGAGCGGGCCAGTTCTGCACAAAACCGGGCATCCTGCTCGTACCTGCCGAATCAGACATCGCTGGCACCCTCGCTGCAGCCCCGCACCCCGCCGCCGCCATGCTTCTGAACGAGCGCATCCAGTCCGGCTACGTCGAAGCCCTGCAGACACTCAGCGGACACGAAGACGTCGAGCCCCTGGTCCTGGGGCCGGCAGCGTATGAGAACCCGCCGACGCCGACCCTCCTGCTCACAACCGCAGCCCGTGTACTGGCCGAACCCGAGAAACTCCTCGCAGAGTGCTTTGGCCCGGCAGCCCTCGTGGTCACCTATGAGGACGAATCCGAACTGCTCCAGATCGCCCGGATCATCGACGGACAGCTGACTTCCACCGTGCACGGGGAAGACGACGATGGCATCGCCCCGCAACTGGTTCGCCTGCTCGCCCGCAAATCCGGGCGCATCCTGTGGAACCAATGGCCGACCGGCGTGTCGGTCACCCACGCCCAGCAACACGGCGGCCCCTACCCGGCGACCACCGCAGTGACATCCACGTCCGTCGGAACCGCCTCGATCTTCCGCTTCCTGCGACCCGTCGCCTACCAGGGCCTGCCCCAGCACCTCCTGCCAAGCCAGCTGCAGGACACCAACCCCCTGCGCATCCCCCGCAGGGTAGACGGCCGACTTCAGAACCCAGACTGCAAAGTCTGACACCAGCGAGGCCCGCCGGTCGGTGACTTCCCGGACACAGATTCCTGCCGTGAGGGTCGGCCGCCCACTTGCGACGTGATCGAACCCACGCTAGCGTTCTACATATCATTCACTGATCGATATGTCAGACGCGGCGGGGGGAAATCCACTTTCGAGCACTCTGATTTCACGACTATTTGCAGTTCGGGCGCGATCAACGCGACCAGTGTTCCGCATTCAGAAAAGGTTCCACATGATGACTGAGCAGCGCTGCCGGCCGACGGCAGCCGAACCTGTTGCACGGCGCGATATCGACGATTACACGCCGCCCTGGGCGGATTTTGCGGCGTTCTTCCGCAGCCGGAAGGACGATGACCGGACGTTCCTGATCGCTGTCAGCCGAGGCCAGGGAACGCGGGCGGAATGGAGCGTAGGTCAGTGGCGGAATGCGGTCTACAACGTGGCCGACCAGCTGACCCGGCATGGCGTTAGGGCCGGTGACAGTGTGGCCGTTCTGGCCCACAACTCCGCCGAGACGCTGGCCCTGACCTTCGCGGTCTGGCTGCTCGGCGGCTGCCTGGTACCTCTTGACCCGCGGGACGGCGACGAGAGACATGAGGAAATCCTGCAGGAGTGCGGGGCGCGATGGATAGGCGTGGATTCGGGTGTGGAATCGGTTGCCCGGGTGGGTCGCCATGCGTCTGCGGACGCGATCGTTGTTGGCGGTCTGATGTCCACTCAGCGGCGGGAACGTCCCTCCGTGATCGGGGGACCGCTGGACGCTCCGGCCCTGCGCATGCACAGCAGCGGAACAAGTGGCCGCCCCAAAGCAATCGTCATCCCGATGCGCAGCATTCTGCTCAATTGCCATGCAATGCAGGAAGCGTTCGGCTGGACGCAGGAAACGAGGGTGCTGACCGTGCTGCCCATAAGCCACGCCAACGGTTTGCTCATCAACAGCTTCCTGCCCTGGTTTGTCGGGGGATCGACGGTGCTGGTTGACAAGTTCCGAGGAAGCACGTTCTGGCCCATCGCCGCTGAAACACGGGCCACGACAAGCAGCATCGTGCCGACCGTGCTGGAATATCTGCTCGCCGGTGAGGCCGGGGACCACCCTGCGCCGCTGATGAAGGAGGTGATCTCCGGAAGCGGTCCGCTGCGCTCCACTGCCGCATCCGAATTCGAGCAGCGTTTCGGGATGCCGGTTCGGCAGCTGTACGGCCTGTCGGAGACCACTGCCGTCTTGACCGCCACACCGCCACGGACGGGCGGATATCTTGAGCCCGGGCTTCGGAAATCCATCGGCACGGCCGTTCCTCACGCCCAGGTGGACGTCGTAGACTCCGACGGGATCCCGTGCGGCCAAGGCGTGCGGGGGGAAATAGTGGCACGCGGCGGCATGCTCATGACCGGCTACGCCAACAATGACACCGCGAACGCCGAAGCATTCAGTGGCGGCTGGTTCCACACCGGCGACCGGGGATACTGGGAACGCGCGGCCGATGGAAAGATCTGGTATTTCCTGGAAGGACGCCTGAAGGAAAGTATCGTCCGTGGCGGCCTGAATATCGCGCCCCAGCTGATCGACGAGGTCGTCGCAACTCACCCGCTGGTCCAGAGCGCCGCAGCGGTTCCCTTCGCCAACCGCTGGCAGGGCGAGGAAATCGCCGTGTTCGTGATCGCCAGCGGGGACCTGACCGAAGCAGAGCTTCTTGCCTGGTGCGCCGAACGGCTCGAGCCGCACATGTGCCCGAAAGTCGTCATCTTCGGATCCGAGATGCCCTCCACAAGCGTGGGTAAAATCCGCCGCAGTGCTTTGACCCAGCAGTTGGCCGGCGAGCTTGCCCGCTTCTGGGAAACGTCCTTCCGCACCGAAATCCGGAGCCACAGCCCGGCGGCCGTCGTCCCTGAGCGCAGGGCGGACCCGCAGAGCCATGGACCGGCCGCCCAATGACCAATCTGACTACGCATCCGGGATCCACGACGAGCCCGGCCATCACACATGAATCGAACTATCCAGGAGAGAGACAAATGACAACGATCACCACCGTAACCCCCGGTACCCGCGGCATCGGAGCAGGCGCATGAGCATCGCGACCGCCTTCGCCACCGAGCAGGTCCTGGCCCACGTCGAAGACTTCGCCACCAAATTGGCCGAGCGGGCAGAGACCATGGATAGAAACGCCAAATTCGACAAGCAGATTCTGGACGAAGGCGCAGCGCTGGGCCTCGTGAAACTGATCTTCGACGAGAATCTGGACCTGGACCTGTCGCGGATGCCGCTGGTTCATGACGTGACGGAGCGCATCGCCAGTATCTGCCCCCCTGTAGCCATGGAACTTGGCGTCATGCGGCTCGTGGCCTATCTGCTCTCGCGGTATGCACCTCCGGCCGTCAAAGAACGCTGGCTGCGGCCCACCATCGAAGGCCGCGCCTACGGCTCCTTCGCCCTCACGGAGCCGCAGGCAGGAACGGACCTTCGCGGCATGCTGACCGTGGCGCGCAGGGACGGTGACAATTACATCCTCAGCGGACAGAAATGCTGGGTCGGGTTCGCTCCCGTAGCTTCCTACGCCATCGTTCTGTGCAAGCTGGAGTCCACCGACAGAGACGCCCCCACCATCGCGCTCGTGGTCGACATGTCCAGCAAGGGAGCCTCGGGCGAGCCAGGCCCCGAGCTCTCGGGTTTCCGCGGCCTGACCAACGGCGCCCTCCGCTTCGACAACGTCGTGGTCCCCGCGGGGAATGCCCTCCAGGTGGACGGCTTCGCCGGCATGATGGACGGCCTGAACATGGCACGCATTGACGCCGCCTCCTACGCCTGCGGTCTGCTGCGCGGCGCCCTGGAAGTCAGCGTGGAACGAGCAGCTACACGCACCGCATTCGGCAAGCGCATCGGCGACCTGCCCAGCATCCAGATCAAGCTCGGCCGCATGCGCGCTGCCTACCACACCGCCAGGGAACTCGCGATGCGCGCCACCGAAACCTACATGCAGGGCACCGGGGGAGATCAGGACATCATCTCGATAGCTAAGATGACCGCCAGCGACCTCGCCCGGGAACACACGGACCAGGCCATGCAGATCTTCGGCGCATCAGGCCTCATCGCCTATTCTCGGGTCGAACGGATGCACCGGGATGCCAAAGCAACCCAGATCTTCGACGGCACCAGCGAAATCCACGAAACAATGCTCGGACGCCGACTGGTCAACGCATTCGCCAAGGACGGCCACGGCGGCTCCTACATGCCCTCCTGGAAGACCGGCCGGCCAACCGAAACCCCTACCGGCGCGTAGCCGCACGTCCGAAAATCCTGCCCACGTCAGGCAACCGGGCTCGGGATCGGACCTCCGTTGGGAACGCTCCCGGCGGCGGTCCGGTCCCGAGCCCCGTAGCAACCCAGGATGGCTTCCACACACCCGAATGGTGGTATTCGCGCGGCGCCCGTCAGCGTCTCGACAACCGATCCACCCGCGGCCGCGGTCCCGGGACGCGAAACCATCACCAGCAGATTCCAGCCCGGGTCCGCGCAACAATCCATACTGCACGCCCACACATCCAAGGACGACGAAATGAACCGCACGGAAAACCCTCTTGAGGAGGTCGTCGACGAAAAGGGCAGGCTGTCCATGAGGGTACTCATGACGCCGGACATGGTTAATTTTCAGGGAAAGTCCACGGCGGAGTCCTGCTCAAGTACCTCGACCAGGTCGCATACATCTGCGGGACCTGCTACGCCGGCACCTACGTCGTCACCCTTTCCGTGGACCGCGTGGACTTCATCGCCCCCATCCAGGTCGGTGAACTCGTAACGTTCCAGGCCTCCGTCAACTACACCGGCCGCACGTCACTGGAAGTCGGAATCCGGGTGCTCAGCGAAAATCTCCACGAGCAAAGCGTCAGGCACACAAACAGCTCGTACTTCACCATGGTGGCCATCGGCGACAACAACAAACCCACGCCCGTGCCCGAATTCAAGCCCTCCGACACCATCGAAAGGAGGCGCTTCCGGGAAGCGCACCAACGACGGAACGACAGGATGCGCCGAGCACGGATCAGGCGGGACCGGAGGGAACGGAACCCTCTGGATCTGCTGCCCGCCTGATCCACGGTGCCCCCGGACCGTGGCTGGTCCGTACCGTTAAACCCTCACACAAGATGCCTACCCAAAACGGGGCGGGTAGAGACTCAGCCCGAGAAGGCAGACAAGAATGCGTGCAGTCTATGCAACATCGCTCGCCCCTGACGACCCACTTGCCGGACTCGAGATCGGGGACCTGCCGGACACAGAAGCTCCAGCCAACGGCTGGGAGAAGATCACGCTCAAAGCCTCCGCCCTGAATCACCACGACCTGTTCTCCCTCAAAGGCATACTCGACAAAGAGGATCTGCCGATGGTGCTGGGCTGTGACGGCGCGGGAGTGGACGCGGCCGGCAACGAGGTGATTATCCATCCCGTAATCGCAAGCCCTGGATGGCGCGGCGACGAAACCCTTGACCCGACACGCACCGTACTTTCGGAGCGCCATCCGGGAACCATGTCCGACCATGTCTGGGTGCCCGCCGGCAGCACTGTCCCTAAACCAGCAGAGCTGAGCTGGGAGGAGGCCGCCTGCCTTCCCACGTCTTGGCTCACCGCCTACAGGATGCTTTTCTCCGTCTCCCCGGCGCAACCAGGATCCACCATCCTGATACAAGGAGCAGGCGGTGGGGTGTCCACAGCGCTGACCGCCATGGCTGCCGCCACCGGATTTCGAGTATGGGTGACCAGCCGCAGCAGGGAAAAGCAAGTCCACGCGCTGACGCTCGGGGCCGATCAAGTATTCGACCCCGGTACCCGCCTCCCGAAGCGGGTCGACGCAGTCTTTGACTCAGTCGGGCAGGCCACGTGGGACCACACACTGAAATCTGTTCGGCCGGGCGGAGCCGTCATTACCTGCGGCGCAACTTCAGGCAGCTCCGCAGTGACTGAGCTGAATCGCGTGTTCTTCACCCAGTTGAAAATCCTCGGCTCAACCATGGGAACCCGGGACGAACTCGACAGACTCACCGGCTTCCTTGTAGGAACCGGGATACGCCCAACTATCGACTCCGTACTCCCGCTAAACCACGCCGCCCAAGGATTCAGCAAGATGCTCGGCGGCAACCTGATGGGAAAGATAGTATTCACGCATTAACCCAGCAACGGGCAATGACTGCGACCCCCAGACCAAGAGTCCAATATCAATGCTCCTGCGCCGCAACAAGAGACTCCTTCGCCGGGCTGGGGGCCCGGAGCAGAGACAGGACGTTTTCCCGGTACCGCGGAAGAGAGGAGTGGTCTCCAGCCATGTCGACCAAGGGTCCGGTCAGGGAACCCAAACGGACCTGCGGGGGGAGCGTAGCCCCGGTCATTGCACAGAAACCCGTTATCGGTTCGGGGCAAACCGAATGAAAAATTCTCTTTTCAAACCCCTTTTCCCACCGACGATAACTAATCAACATAAGGGTGGCTGCCTAACGCATTCTTGGGCGGGAAAGTTTTCCTCGACGTGCCTGCGCGGGGCGGCGTGCAAAAAGGGCCGGGCCCCTTTTGAACTGGTCCCCGAAAGTTGGACTCTCGAATTTGTGAGATCTTCACTCTAGCGGGCAGTGATCGGCTTTTCACGGAAAGGCTCCGTCCCAAGCGGGACGGAGCCTTTCTCAGTGTGGGAACC
>NZ_BRCG01000019.1:0-90158 GCF_023708005.1 Pseudarthrobacter sp. NCCP-2145
GTGTGGACGGGACGGGCACGTGGGCCGGCAGGGGGCGGGTGGGTCGCGTGGTCCGGATGGCGTCCTCAACCAGGGCCAGCGGACGGCGCCAGGCGTCGGAACCGGGCTCCATGGTGTCCACCACGCCGATGAGCATGGCGAGCAACCGGAACATGTCCGTCATGGAAATGTCCGCCCGCAGGCTTCCCTGCCCCTGCCCGCGCACCAGCAGCACGCTGATGGATTCCATGAGTGAGCCGGTAATGCCGGTCAGGAGTTCGCGCCGCCCCGCGACGGCTCCCAGCAGGTTGGCGTCAGCGCTGGCCGCGTCCATGAGTGCTTCCAGGACCCGCAACAAGCCGGCGGCCCCGTCGATGTCCGCCAGGGCGCCGTCCACCACGGGATCCACGGTGAGGCGGAGCTGCCGGTTAAGGGCGGCCAGTACCAGCTCTTCCTTGTCCGCGAAATTGCGGAAGAGGGTGGCCGGGCCAACCCCTGCGGTAGCCGCGATGGTCTGCAGCGGTACCTCAGGCCCAAATTCGCGGAAGCATTGCCGGGCCGCCGTGATGATCTTGTCCACATTCCGCGCTGCGTCGGCACGGAGGGGCTTACGGGCGACTGCGAGGCTCATGCGAAAAGGTTAGCAACGGAGCTTTCAGCGAACACCGTTACTGCGCGGTAGGGGGTTATGTGACGCTCGCGGGCGCCATCCTGCCCTGTCACCGCTCGCAAGGCGTGGCACACTGGCCTCATGTTGCTTGCGTTTTCTGTCGCCCCGTCCGGCGCTCCCAGCGAAGGTTCCCGGCCCACTGACGCGTCAGTGCACGACGCCGTTGCCGCCGCCGTCAAAATCGTCCGGGAGTCGGGCTTGCCCAACACAACGGACTCGATGTTCACCACCATCGAAGGTGAATGGGACGAGGTCTTCGACGTCGTCAAGCGGGCAACGGAGGCAGTGGGGCGGTACGGCAGCCGCGTCTCCCTGGTGATCAAGGCTGATATCCGGCCGGGTTACACAGGGGAACTGACTGCAAAGGTGGACCGCCTGGAAGAAGCGCTCGCAGACGGTTCCTGACCCGCGGAGCCCCCGGGCCCGCCGTCGGCCTTTCGCCGGCACCAGGTTATTCTCCGGGCCCCTGCCGTCGCCGGCACCCAACTTCTCTGGATTCCAACGCCACCCCGTGCCAAACTGTGGCAATGTTTGAGCACCATCCCCGTCCGGAGTGGATTGCGGCGGAAGAGTTCCTGTCCGACGTCGTGGTCCATCCGGATCCTGCGCTGCAGCAGGCCATCAGTTCCGCCGCCGAGGCCGGGATGCCCGCCATCGAAGTGGCGCCCAACGCAGGCAAGCTCCTCAAGCTTCTGGTCCAGCTGTCCAGGGCCAGGCGCGTGCTCGAAATTGGCACGCTCGCCGGCTTCAGCACCATCTGGATGGGCCGGGGCCTCCCTTCTGACGGAACCCTGGTCACCTGCGAATTCCTGCCCAAGCACGCGGAGGTCGCGTGGGCCAACATCGATGCCGCCGGCCTGGGGGAAAAGGTGGAGATCCGGCTGGGTCCTGCGCTGGAGACCCTGGCGGCGCTGGAGGAGGAGGGCCGGGAGCCCTTCGATTTCATCTTCATTGACGCGGACAAGGAGAACAACAGCCGCTACCTGGACTGGGCCGTCCGGCTGGGAAGGCCGGGAGCCACGGTGGTCCTGGACAACGCCGTCTGGGAGGGGGCAATCCTGGACCCCGGAATGGACCCGGTCAACGCGCCGGGAATCATTGAGGCACTCAGGCTTCTGGGCGGGCACCCGCGGCTCGACGCCACCGTCATCCAGACCGTTGGATCCAAAGGCTGGGACGGTTTCGCGCTTGCACGCATCCGGTAGCACCCGCGCCGGGACCTTCCTGCCCAACAAACTGCTAAGTATGCTTAGAATCAGAATCCGGCTGGCGACCAGCCGGACCAACAGCAGCAGTGGAGGAAACTGATGAAAGCGTCACCCACCCTTGCCGGCAACCTTCAGACGGTGCTTACGGACCTCATTGAGCTGCACCTGCAGGGAAAGCAGGCGCACTGGAACCTCGTGGGCACAAACTTCCGCGACCTGCACCTGCAGCTCGACGAGATCATCGCAGCCGCCCGGCTCTTCGCGGACCAGGCCGCGGAGAGGATGCGCGCGCTGCATGCCCTGCCGGACGGCCGCAGCGGCACCGTCGCCGCCGGAACCCGGCTGGACGGGTTCCCCGAAGGCCTGACCTCCACCAAGCAGACCGTCAAACTCATCACCGCCCGGCTGGAGCGGACGGTCCAGACCATGCGGGATGTCCACGACGAGGTGGATGAGGAAGACCCCACCAGCGCCGACCTGCTCCACGCTGCCATCGAGCGGCTGGAACAGCTGGCCTGGATGGTCAACGCCGAAACCATGGCACCCACAGCCTCCGTCACCGAGCCGGTCGGCACCTAGGCGCCGCCGCCACGATGCAGGAACTCTCCAAAAAACACAGCGCACCATCCGCCGGGGACGCCATGCCCGGCACCAACGCAGCGGTCCGGCTCTCCGCCGGAAGGGAAGGTCCGGACTGCCTGGATCCTTTGTTCCAGGCAGTCTCCGCCGGTGCCGGCAACGTGCCTGTTTTGCTTGGCCTGGCGCAGGAAGCCGGAAAGGAGTGGCCGCGGCCCGGTGAAGGCAGCACGGGTCTTCTCTGGGAGCTGCTGGCCACAGTTGCCGCCATCGACGTTGCAGCTGCCCGGGTCTTCGAGCCGCACCTGGATGCCCTGGCAATCCTGGCCCAGGCAGGGCATGATCCTGCCCGTGCCGGCGGCGCGTGGGGTGTTTTTGCGGCGGAAGGTCCAGGCATGCGGCTCACCGCGGAGAGCAACGGTTCCGGGGTGCTTTTGAGCGGCGCCAAGCCGTGGTGTTCCCTCGCCCAGGTGCTTGACCACGCGGTTGTCACTGCCCACACGGACGACGGCGGCCGTGCGGCTTTCGCCGTGGACCTGCGCCACGCCGGCGTGACCTGCGAGGAACCGGAGTGGGTGGCCAGGGGGCTGCAGGAAATTCCCAGCGGGACCGTTTGGTTCGACCGGGTCCCCGCTGAGCCGTTGCAGGGAACCAACTGGTACTACAGCCGTCCTGGTTTTGCGTGGGGCGGCATGGGGGTGGCCGCGTGCTGGCTCGGGGGAGCCGTGGGCATCGCCCGCGACTACCGTGACTCGCTCCGTGCCGGACGCCTTTCCGGCCGGGAGCCGGACCAGGTTGCGCTGGCCTCGCTGGGCGAGCTGGACCGCACCCTGGCCTCCGCGCTGCAGTACCTGGCAGGTACAGCGGAAGGCATCGACCGGCGGGGACAGATGCCCGCCGACCAGGGGTCTTCCCATCAGCGGGACGCCGCGCGGGTTTCGCCTTGGAGCGATGCGCTGCGCGTGCGCGGAACCTGTGCCGCCGCCGTCGAACGCGTCCTGACTGTAGTGGGCAGCAACCGCGGGCCGGGACCGCTGGCCTTCGACCGAACGTATGCCAAGCGGATGGCTGACCTGGCGCTGTACGTCCGCCAGCACCACGGCATGCGTGACGACGCCCAACTGGGCTCCCTGACCCTGAAAGGTGACGCTTCGTGGTGACCTTCCTGCACACGGATGAGGGGACTGACGAGTCGGCCTGGTCCGCTCGGGGCCTTCCGGTCATTCCTGAGCTTCCACTCGGTCCGGAGGAGCTTGCTGCCATGCGGTTCCTGGTCCTTGCCGCCCACCCGGACGATGAGACGCTCGGAGCGGGCGGCCTGCTGGCGCGGCTGCACGCCCTCGGCGCAGAGGTGGAAGTGCTGTTATGCACGGCAGGGGAGGCCTCGCATCCCGGGTCGGCAACAGTCTCCCGGGAAGAACTGACTGCCAGGCGCCTGGCAGAGTTCGCCGCGGCCCTGGACCACCTGGGGCTGAACGGCCGCTGGCGGTACCTCGGCCTGCCGGACAGCGGCCTGGCGGAGCGCACTGCCGGCATCACCCGTTCGGTCAGCGAAGCCGCCGCAGCATTGGCCGGTTCTGCCGGCCGGCTCGCCATTGTTGCGCCGTACCGCGCCGACGGGCATGCCGACCACGATGCCCTCGGCGCTGCGGCCGCTGCTGTTGCCGCCGACAATGGATACGCACTCCTGGAATACCCCATCTGGTACTGGCACTGGGCCACCCCCGGGCACCCCGAATGGCAATCCTGGGTGAGGATGCCGTTGGAGCCCGGAGTGCAGTCCGTCAAGGAGCGGGCCATGCAGGAGCATGCCAGCCAGACCCGGCCGCTGTCTCCGCACCCCGGTGACGAGGTCCTCCTGAGCGGGTCCTTCCTGCGGCACTTCTCCCGCCCGTTTGAAACCTTCGCCTGGACTGCCCCGCAGGAGTTCATGCCCGGAAAACCAGGAAGCCCCGGTACCGTGCCGCGCACCAGCAAGGAAGCACAGGGCATCTTCGACGGCATCCACAGCCGGGAGCCGGACCCCTGGAAGTACACCACCAGCTGGTACGAGCGGCGGAAGCGCGCCCTGACGCTCGCAGCGCTGCCCTCTGAACACTATTCCGCGGCCCTGGAGATCGGTTGCTCCATCGGCACGCTGACGGAAGATCTTGCCCCGCGGTGCACCAGCCTGCTGGCCGTGGACGCCAGCGGTGCAGCGTTGGCGCACGCAGCGCAACGCCTGGCCCCATTTCCAGGCGTCACCGCCAGGCAGCTGACCCTGCCTGCCGAGTGGCCTGCCGGGAACTACGACCTGGTGGTGGTGTCCGAGGTGGGGTACTACCTCGCCGCCGGTGAACTCGATGCCCTTGCCGAAAAAATTAGGGACTCGATCCTCCCGGGCGGCACCCTGCTGCTGTGCCACTGGCGCCACCCCATTTCCGGCTGGGAGCTGGACGGTGAAGCAGTCCACACCCGGGTGCGCGACCGGTTGGCGTGGCCCACCGCCGGACTCTACCGGGAGCGGGACTTCCTGCTGGAGACCCTGATTGCGCCCCCGGCGGCGGTGCCTGCTTGACGCCCATTGACAGGGTGGCCGTGGTGATTCCGGTCCACAACGAGGAGGAACACCTGGGCCGAGCCCTGGCCGGCGTGGAGGCCGCCGCATCAACACTCCGGCAGGTCCAGCCGGGAACCGATGTCAGGGTTCTCGCGGTCCTTGACTCGTGCACGGACGGTTCTGCTGCCATAGCGTCCTCATACGCCGCCCGGAACAGTTGCTTCTCTGTCCTTCCGGTCGCCTTTCGAAGCGTGGGAAGGAGCAGGCGCGCGGGAATCTGGCGGGCCCTGGGTGCCGGGGCAGATGCAAGCCCTGGCGACGAGGCCGGGTTGTGGCTGGCGAACACCGACGCCGACTCGGTGGTTCCGGACAACTGGCTCGTGGGGCAGCTCGAGTTGGCTGCGGCGGGAGCCGATGCGGTGCTCGGGTCCGTGGAAGTGGACCCCGCCGGGATGGCACCTGAACTGCTCAGCCGCTGGCAGTCGATGCACTCCTTCGGGGAGGACCACCCGCACGTCTTCGGGGCAAACCTCGGCGTCCGCGGTTCGGCGTACCTTGTGGCGGGCGGGTTCCCGCGGCACCTCTCGCATGAGGACAGGGTGCTCGCAGGGCGGCTGCGGGAACACGGGTTTGATGTCAGGGCCACGGACACAATCCGCGTGCGGACATCCGGCCGCACACAGGCCCGCGCCCCGAAGGGCTTCGGGGCCTATCTGCGGACGCTCGGCATGGAGATCGCCTTGGCGCCGGAAGCATAAAGGCAGCCCCGGGGCGGCAGGATGTGCGGGAACGTGGTTTAGCGGGAACGTAATCAACGGGACGGGGCTGCTGCGGTTGCGCAGCAGCCCCTTTGAGAAGGACTAGTCCTTCCGGAAAGCGTCCTTGACCTTCTCGCCGGCCTGCTTTAAGTCAGCCTTGGCCTGGTCCATCTGGCCTTCGGCCCGGAGGCTTTCGTCGTCAGTCGCCTTGCCGGCCGCTTCCTTGGCCCTGCCGGCCATCTTCTCGGCGGCGTTGTCGATCTTGTCGTCCAAACCCATGGCATTTCTCCCTTCGGCTGGTGACCTGCGGCGATACGCAGGTCATGCTCCCATGCTAGCTAGCCAGGGGTTGCTTCAACAGATGGCTGGCTGCACCGGGGAGCCGCTGCCTGAGGCGAACGGCGGGAACGTGTCAGACCAGGTCGGGGGCGCTGGCGACGATGTAATCCGCGGCTGCAGGACCGGTCATGGAAAGGTTGTTGCTATCCGGGTTGATTCCGTGGGTTCCCAACGCCACCCACAGTGCTTCCGGCGGCTGAAGCTGGGCTTTGTGGAGGAGGCACCAGCTGGTGTAGAGGCCATATAGCTCATCGCGTCCGAGGCCCAGCCCCGGCTCCCTGTCCGCGACAACTGCTTCGGCAAGAAAATCTTCAAAATGTGTAGCAGGCATGTTCGCTCATTCGGGCTCGACCTTGATGCCGCCGTATCTGCTTCAGCGGCCCTGCCGGCCCCGGAGGGGCTCAACAGAGTAATCATGAAGGTATGGCAGGGCGGCTCGCTTTGTCCAGTTAGGCAGCCCAGTCTGGACAGGCTCGGCAGGCAGGCGGAAAAGCCCGGCTGGTGGAGGCATCACGGCATGTGGAGTGGACCGGTGGGGTTGGCTGGACCGCGTGGATCGAGGGGGCCGACGGCGACTGGGGGGACTGGCCTCGGTCTCAGAAGAGGCCATCTCACCGCCGGCCCCGCCTGCTCCCGGATCCCTTGTTAAAACCCGGGAAACCCAAACAGGACCTCCAAGACAATTTTCTCCCATCTTGAAGGTCCTGCCTAGTCCCCGCGGAATGCCCTACCGGGCGTCGTTTCCGCCCCGGTCTTGGTTTCCGCCCAGGGCGCGGTCGCGTACCTTGTCCCGGACCCGGTCCCGGTGCGGTTCCCGGGGCTCCCCGGAGCCGCGGCCCCCGTCCTGGTCCCGGCCCTCGTCCGAGGACTCGTCCCCGCCGTTCCCGGCGCTGTACTTCTCACGGATTTCCCGTCCGTGCCGGATGTCCTCTTCCTCCTGCTTCTGCAGCTTCTCGCTCTTCTTGGTGTCCCTTGGCGGCAACTGGATGGTTTCCTCTGCCTTGATGCCCGCCTGGAGCTGGCGGCCGCGCTCCATTTCGGCGTCGAATTCCGCACCGAAGAGCAGCGACATGTTGAGGATCCAGAGCCACAGCAGCATCACGATCACGCCGCCCAGGGCGCCGTAGGTCTTGTTGTAGTTGCCGAAGTTGCCGACGTAGAAACCGAACCCCAGCGACGCCAGCAGGAAGATGAAGAGGGCGATGCCGGACCCCAGGCTCATCCACTTGAATTTGGGCTGCTTGACGTTGGGCGTGGCGTAGTAGAGGACGGCGATGATCACGATGATCAGTCCCACCATGACAGGCCATTTGGCGATGTCCCAGACAGCGAGGAAGACGCCGCTGAGGCCGATCAGGCCGCCCACCGCTTCTGCTACCGGGCCGCTCAGGACCAGCATGCCGGCCAGGATGGCCACGATGACGACGGCGAGGAGGGTGACCACCAGCATGGTTCCGCGCAGCTTGACGAAGGGCCTGCCCTCATCCACCTCGTAGACCCGGTTCATGGCACGGCCGAACGCGCCGACATACCCTGAGGCGGACCACAGGGCGGTGGCCAGGCCAAGGACAAGGGTCAGCCCTGCGGCTGGTGCGCTGGCCAATTCTTCGACAGTTCCGCTGACGGTGTTGACCGTCTCGGCAGGGGCAAAACCACTCACGATCTGCAGCAGGGCACTGGTGGTTTTCTGGGGATCGCCGAAGAGCCCGATCACTGAGATGAGGGCCAGGATGGCCGGGAACAGTGACAGGACCGCGAAGTAGGTCAGGGCTGCGGCCTGGTCGGGGCACTGGTCTTTGCTGAATTCCCGAAGGGTCTTCTTGGCAATGTATTTCCAGTTCGGCTTGACGAGGTCTTTCGGACTCTCCGGCTTCCGGGAATCATCGGGTGCCGGGGCCTGGCCTGCTTTGGCGGTGCTGCTCTCGGATGCGTCATGAGTGGCCATGGGGTGTCCTCTCGATAAGGGGCGAAAAACGGACAGGCCAGCTCCGCGGTTGGCGGGGCCGGCCTGTCAGGTAGTGCTGGGTGCCTTGCGTGTGCCGCGGTGTACTGGATGCCGCTTAGGTGTTTTTGACGTTTGAGGTGGCGTCGGTGGCGCGGTCTTTGACGTCGGTGGCGGCGTGTTGGCCTTCTGCTTTGACGTTTTGGGCGGCGTCGGTGGCGGTGGCCTTGACGTTTTCCATGGCTTCCTGGGCGGGTTCCTTGAGGTCCTGGACCATGTCCTTGGCGGCGTCGGTGACCTGGGTGGCCAGGGGCTGGGCGGCGGTTTTGAGCTGGTCCGCGGCTTCGCGTTCTTTTTGGCTGGCCGGGATCAGGGAGGAGATCAGCATGCCGGCGCCGAAGGCGATCAGGCCTGCGGCCAGGGGGTTGCCCTGGGTTTTGGCCTTGACCTGGTCCGGTGCGTTGGAGATCGCTGTTCCTGCGTCGCCGAGTTTGGCCGCGGCGGTGTCCCTGGCTCCGTGCAGGGTGTCCCCGGTGGAGTGCAGTGCGTTGCCGGTGTGTCCGGCGCCGGTGTGGACGGTGTTGTGGACGGTGGTGCTGGCTGAGTCTGCTGCGCCCATGATTTTCTCCTTGACCCCGCTGACAGTGTCTTTGAGCTTGTCGGTCTGGCGGTGGACGATGTTGGACGGGGTGACTTTGTCTGCCACGGCGTCGACGTTGGTGCCCAGGCGTGCGCGGGTGGCTTCTATGTCTGAACGGATTGCGTCCGGGTTATCGCTCATCGGGTTACCTCACCTGGTTTTAGGGTTGGGGGTATTTCGGACAGGGTTTCCCCGGTCTGGGGCAGGCCTTTGACCTGTTTGAGTTCCTTGCGGCCGATCGAGGCCAGGACCGCGGCGATGATGCCCCAGACCACGGCGACGATCAGGGCGGCCCAGCCCAGCGGCATCAGGGCGCCCAGGGCGAACATCAGGCCCAGGGACAGGAACACCAGGACGAAGTGTCCTGCCACGCCTGCCCCGGCGAGCATGCCCGAGCCCTTGCCGGCCTTCGTGGCCGACTGCTTCAGCTCGGCCTTGGCCAGCTCGACTTCCTGGCGCATCAGCGTGGACAGGTCACGGGTCACGTCCCCGAGCAGCTCACCCAGCGAGGCGTTGTCCGCCTTCTGGTGCGCCGCACTCGGAGCGGGTTCCGGAATGGAGCTACTCATCACAGCCCGCCAGACTGGCCATCCCTGGAACGGTCCCGGGTGAGGGGATCGCCTGCCATGGGATCGTCGGCAAGGTCGCGGTCGCCCAGCGGATCATTGGCAATCCGGTTTCCGGACCACGGTTCTTCGACCAGCTGCGGACTATCCAGGGGGCTGGCGGGACGCGTGGGGTCGGAGTAGCTGCTGCCTGGTGCGCCGCCGTCGTATCCTGCCGTTGTGGTGGCCGGGCCGGGGAGCTGGACCGGAGGGGGCGGTACGGTGCCGCCCGCCGGCACGTAGGACTCGGTGTACCGGTCGCCGTAGGGCGTGCCGGAGTAGAGCCCTGCCGTGCCAGTGGCGCCGCTGGTGGATGAAGACTCCGGTGCCCCGGCTGTCAGCCCGCGGGTGAGGCGGCCGGCCAGGACGCCCGCTCCGGCTGCAAGCAGGAGGAAAGTTCCGGGGTTGTTGCGGGCAAACCGCTGGACCTCGCCGAGAATGTCCCCCGGCTGCTTGTTCTCCAGCCAGGACGCCATGGAAGAGGTGCGCTCCGCAGCCTGCCGGACCAGGTCGCTGGCCATTCCCTGCTGGTCTGGAGCGGTGGCCATGCTGTGCAGTTGGCTGGAGATGTTGCGCATGCCTTCGGCGGCCTTCTGCTGCTGGGTGCCGGCCTGGCTTGTCAGCCCGGACTTCGCCTGGTGCAACAGGTCCTGCGCGCTGTGCTTCGCCTCGGACGCCACGTGCGCGGCTTCTTCCTTGGCGGTCTGGGCAACGTTCTGGGCTGAGCCCTTCGCCGTGCGGGCGACATCAGCCGCTTCCTCCTTGGCCGCATCCTTGCGGGAGGTCCCCGTGCTGTCGTCGGCCTGGCCTGCACCGTACTGGGGAGTTGCGGCTGACGGGAAAGTGGCGGCGGACCGCTCACCCGGAATTCCTGTGGAGGCCGGGGGAGCCGTGGTTGCGGGATCCTCGGGCCATTGGTTCTCTGTCATCTTCGCTCTCTCTTTCCAAGAAGGCCGGTTGTTGATCAAGAACCAGCAGTACTGGCCGTAAAATAATAAGCATGATTACTAATAAAAGGTAAGTACCCTTGCTAAAGCAGTTCAAAACAGTTCCAGTGCAAAACGAGTTCAAAACAGCTCCAGCAGAGTCAGCCGGAAGGGCGCAGTCCGTCCGGTCACGTCAAGTGGAAAGTGGTGGGTAAGTTGGAAACAGCTCCATGGGTTTGGGTGGTAGTTGCCGTTGTTGTGGTGGTGCTGATTGTGCTGCTGTTGCTGGCAAGCGGACGGCGCCGGAAGGCGATCCAGCAGAAGCGGGACGACGAACACCGGGAGAAGGCGGCGGAAATCCGCCGCGAGGCCGAGGCGAAAGAACTGGACGCCCGGGAGCGTGAAGCGAAAGCCGCGCGGGCCAGGGCGGATGCAGAACAGGCTGCGGTGGACGCAGCCAGGTTGCGCCAGCAGGCCGATCAGGAGGCAACGGAAGCCAAGGCGCTCCGCGACGATGTGAATGAACGCGCGCGGAAGGCGGACGAGCTCGACCCTGACGTTCACAGCGACCGCCGAGGCGATGTGAATCCGGACCGCCGGGACCGCAGCAACCGCGAGCGCGTCAGCCACGAGGGCGTGCGGGATGGCGCCGCTGACGCAGGCCGCGGCACTGATGGCCGGGGTGTCCCCGGGGCCCAGCCGAGCCATGATGACCGCGGCGTTGCCGGCCATGATGGCGTCCGGCGCGGGGAGGCTGCCCGTGAAGGCGTTGCCCATGACGGCGTCCGGGACGACGGGGTGCAGGATGACCGCCCCGACCGGGGTTCCACCCATGACCGCAGCAGCAGCCGTGACCGGGAGGAACCGGGTTCGGGAATCTAGTCCGCGGGCAGTGCCGGTTTCCTTGGCTTAAGCACGGGGGAGGGAGTTACTCCTTCCCCCGTTCCCATGCCCCGGAGTACTGCCCGGACGGCATCCGTGGCAGGTATCGTCGGCTCCCAGCCGAGGATGCGGCGGGCCCTGTCGGTGTCCATGATGGGAGCGCCGGCAGCCATCTCCACCCATCCGGAGTCGGTGGGTTGGAGCCTCAGCCGCCAGGTCAGTCCGACGACCCTATGAAGCAGTCCCATGGGGATGGGGAGGATCCTGCGGGCGCCCAGGATGCGGGCAAGTTCCTGGGGCGTCAGTACCGGCTCTGCCGCAATGTTGAAGGCTCCGGAAGCGCGCTGGTCGATCACGCGCCAGTATGCATCCGCCACGTCATCAGCGTGCACGGCCTGGAAAACCAGGTCGTCCGGGGCGGGCAGGAGCGGAATCCTCAGTTTCCCCGGCAAGAGACGTGGTAGGAGCCGGCCGAGGAAATACCTGCCGATTTCACTTCCGGCATCGGACTGGAAAATCAGCCCTGGCCGGAGCCTTGCCACCGAGATGCCCGGTTCTGCTGCCATGACCGCGTCCAGGGCTGCTTCCTGCTCCGCCTTGTGCCGGCTGTAGTGCGAGCCCGCCATGCCGTTGACCGGCCAGGATTCGTCGCGTCGCTGATCTTTGGGCGCCTTGCTGTAGGCACCGACGGAAGAAGCGCACACCACCTGTTTCACCCCGGCCCTGGACGCTGCCGCGAGCACGTTCCTGGTGCCCGCCACATTGGTGCGGTACAGCTCTTCCAAATCCCGGTTGGGCTGGATCTGCCAGGCCAGGTGGACAACGGAATCCACACCTTCCAGGGCGGCATCAAGCTGGGCGCGGTCACTATCCAGGCCGATATCCAGGGTGTGCCATTCAACGCCGGAGTAGGGTTCCCGGCCGGTGTCCGGGCGGCGCCTGCTGATGCCCGTCAGTTTCAGGCTTCCCGGCTTTTCAGACAGCTGGGCCTGCAGCTTGCGGAGGAGTGCTGTTCCGGCATTTCCGCTGGCACCCGTGATGGCGATGTGCATGGCAAGGACTCCTTGGCGTGGCCTCTCGGTACGGCTGACACACAGAGCCTATATCCGGGAACCATTGTTTTATAAGCAACCTTATGATTTCCTACTTCTGAGTCTTGCCGCAGGCTTTCGGACCCCTACCAGAGGGAACCAACGACAATGCCCGAGTACTTTCCCGCACTTGCCGTGGATACGATGCCCGTCCACCAGCACCAGCCAAAACCCCTGCAAACAAGCCCTTCCGGCCCCAGATCGGGACGGTTGCGCCAGACCTTCGAAAACGATCTGGTCCTGGGCTACCTGGACCTGGCTGAGGCCTTGGCTGGCCGGTTTGAGGCGCGCGGACGAGAACGCGCGGACCTGAACCAGGTGGCCTACCTTGGGCTCGTGAAGGCTGCCCGCGGTTTTGACCAGTCCAAGGGCGACAGCTTTCCCGCCTATGCAGCCCCCACCATCACGGGTGAGCTGAAGCGGTACCTGCGTGACCGCACGTGGGTGGTCCGCCCGCCACGGCACATCCAGGACCTGCGCACCCGGATGTTCCGGGCTGAGCCGGAGCTCACCCAGTCGCTGGGAAGGAATCCCAGCGTGGCCGAACTGGCAGGGGCGCTGGACGAAGATCCCGCCGCCGTGCAGGAAGCCATCTCGGCCTCGAGCAGCATGCACCCGGACTCGCTGGACGCCGTTAACCCGCACTCCGACGCACCGTCCATCGGTGAGGTGCTGGCCTGCCCCGAGACGCCGCTGGAGCGCCTCGAGGAGCTCGCCTGCCTGCGTGATGCCATCCAGGACCTGGATCCCGCGGACAGGGAACTCCTGTACCGCCGCTACTTCTGCGAGGAGACCCAGGTGCAGCTGGGCAGGCGGCTGGGCATGTCCCAGATGCAGGTATCGCGCCGGCTTGCCCGGGTACTGGTGGCTCTCCAGCGCAGGCTGGAGGGCAGCGCGCTCCCGGTACAGGGGGACGCAGCGCACGGAAACACTTCGCACGGAAGGACTTCCCGGACGCGGACGGGCTAGCCGCCCGGCTCCCCTGGCCAAACGAATCGGAAGGGGCCCGGTATCCGCAGCGCCCGGATCCGCAGCACGGGAACCCGGAGCGTGAATTTCGGAGCCCCTCTCCGGCACCCAGCACCCCGCGGCCCAAGCCGCAGGAACACCCCGAATGACGCGCAACAGGCAGGCAATAACAGCCTTATCTTGCCTGTTCAGCGCCCGGGGACGAATAACAAACGACAGTTGAGAAAACCGTCCGGCCCTGTTTAGGGGTATCGGCAGAGGGGAACAGGGAGGACATGGTAAGCACCGAAACATCCAGGCTCAGGGCTGTCCTGTTCGACCGGGACGGAACCCTGGTGGTCGATGTGCCGTACAACGGGAATCCGGACCTTGTCCGGCCAATGCCCGGCGCCAAAGCGGTGCTTGACGCCCTGCGATCCGAAGGCATAGCCACCGGGGTGGTCAGCAACCAGTCCGGCATCGCCCGGGGCATGATCACTGCCGACGACGTCGCCCGGGTGAATGCCAGGGTGGAGGAACTGCTTGGCCCCTTTGACGTTTGGGAAGTGTGTCCGCACGCCGAACAGGACGGGTGCCTGTGCCGCAAACCGGCCCCGGGCATGGTCCACAGCGCCTGCCGGAAGCTCGGCATACCGGAGTCCGGCGCGGCACTGATCGGCGACATCGGCGCCGATGTCAGGGCCGCGGAGGCGGCCGGTGCCACGGGCGTCCTGGTCCCTACCCCCGTGACCCTCTCCGCGGAAGTGGCCGAAGCGCCGCTGGTGGCGCAGGACCTGGCCGGCGCCGTGCGCCTGCTGCAGGAGGGGCGGTGACGGGCCGCGTCCTGGTGGCGCGTTTGGACAGCATGGGCGATGTCCTCCTGTCCGGTCCTGCCGTCAGGGCCGTGGCCAATGGGCGGATCCCGGACGGCAGCAGGCCCAACCACGTGGTGATGCTCTGCGGCAGGCAGGGAGAAGCTGCCGCAGCCATGCTGCCGGGGGCCGCAGAGGTGTACAGCTGGGACAGCCCCTGGATCATGAACCCGGCACCGGCGATGACCGGCCCGCACGCGGACAGGCTTATCGACTATGTCCGGAACTCCAGGATCACCGAAGCCGTCATCCTCACGTCCTTCCACCAGTCACCCCTCCCGCTGGCGCTGCTGCTGCGGCTGGCGGGCGTCGAGCGCATTACCGGGGCGTCCACCGATTACGCCGGGTCCCTCCTTGACGTCCGGCTGAAACCGGGGGAGGACTTTCCGGAGGACCAGCCTGAGGCCGAACGCGCCCTGGGCATCGCGGAAGCGGCAGGGTTCAGGCTCCCGGCTGGCGACGACGGCAAGCTCCGCCTCGCCTCCGTTCCCGATGTCGCGGACCTGGTAGGGCACGATCCGTACATTGTGGTCCATCCCGGCGCGGCCGTCCCCGCCAGGGCCTGGCCGCCGCTGCACCACGCGGCCGCCGTCGAACTCCTCCAGGGTGCAGGGCACCGCGTGGTGGTCACCGGAGGCCCAGGCGAAACGTCCCTGACCGCCACAGTGGCAGGTCCCTCGGCGCTGGACCTTGGCGGCAGGACTGACCTCACCTCGCTGGCCGGCGTCATGGCGGGAGCCGGGGCAGTCATCACCGGCAACACCGGTCCCGCACACCTCGCGGCCGCCGTCGGCACTCCCGTTGCCTGCCTGTTCTCCCCGGTGGTGCCGGCCATCCGCTGGGCACCCTACGGGGTTCCGCTGGAACTCCTGGGGGACCAGAACGCTGCCTGCCGGCTGACCCGCGCCCGCATTTGCCCGGTTCCGGGACACCCCTGCCTCGACTCCGTCTCGCCCGAGGAAGTCGTGGCGGCAGTCGAACGGCTGATGGGCGGAGTGAGCTCTTTCAGTACCCACGTCAGTACCCGTAGAAAGGCCCGCAACAGATGAGAATCCTGCTCTGGCATGTCCACGGTTCCTGGACGGACGCCTTTGTGCGCGGCCGTCACGAGTACCTGCTCCCTGTCCTGCCCGGCGGCGGGCCGTGGGGGCTTGGCCGTGCCGGCCGGGACTGGCCCGCATCAGTGCGTGAAGTGGAACTGGCGTCGCTGGACGCTGACGCCGTGGACGCCGTCGTCCTGCAACGCCCGGAGGAGGTCGACGAAGTTGCGCGGGTCCTGGGCCGCCGGCCCGGCGCGGACCTGCCGGCCGTGTACGTGGAGCACAACACCCCCAAGGGCAACTTCCCCTTCACAAGGCATCCGCTCGCGGACCAGGCCGGGATCCCGCTGGTCCATGTAACGCACTTCAACCGGCTCGCCTGGGACAACGGAGCTGCGGTTTCAACGGTGATCGAGCACGGAATACCAGACCCCGGGCAGCTCTACACGGGCGAACTGGCGGAGCTCGGCGTGGTGGTCAATGAACCCGTCCGGCGCGGCCGCGTGACGGGGACGGACCTGCTGCCGGCCTTCGCCTCGGTGGCACCCCTGCAGGTCTTCGGTATGAAAACGGACGGCCTCGCCGCTGCCACCGGCGTTGACGCGCTCCGGCTGACCTCCCGCGGCGACCTGAAGACGCAGGAATTGCACCGCGAGCTGGCACGCTGCCGGGTCTACGTCCACCCGATGCGCTGGACCTCGCTGGGTTTGTCCCTCCTGGAGGCCATGCACCTGGGAATGCCGGTGGTTGCCCTGGCAACCACCGAAGCACCTCGGGCGGTGCCGCCGGAAGCGGGCGCCGTGTCCGCCGACATCGACGAGCTGCTCCGCTGTGCGCGGCGGCTGGTGGCCAACCCGGAGGAAGCACGACGGCGGGGAGCTGCCGCGCGTGAGGCGGCACTGGAGCGCTATGGGCTGGGCAGGTTCCAGGAACGCTGGGACGAGCTCCTGGGGGACCTGGCGGCTGAACCAAGGCAGCGCGGCAACAACGGCCTGGACGAGCGGATCCTTGTTCCGGCGCGGGAGAGGAAGACCCCATGAGAATCTCGATGATTTCAGAACATGCCAGCCCCTTGGCGGCCCTGGGCGGAGTGGACGCCGGCGGGCAGAACGTGCACGTCGCCGCACTGTCCGAAGCGCTGGCCAGGCGCGGCCACCACGTCACCGTCTACACCCGCAGGGACGCAACGGAGCTCCCCGCCCGGGTCCGGGTGGGGCCCCGCCTGGAAGTGGTCCACGTGGATGCCGGACCGGCACGCCACGTTCCGAAGGACGGGCTGCTGCCCTTCATGGGTGAACTCGCCGACGGTGTGGCCAGGGACTGGAGCCTGCGGCCCCCGGACGTGGTGCACGGCCACTTCTGGATGTCTGGCCTGGCTGCCCTGGATGCCGCCAGGCGCCCCGCCTCCGGATACCGGATCCCCGTCATCCAGACCTTCCACGCGCTGGGAACGGTCAAGCGCCGGCATCAAGGCGCAGAGGACACCAGTCCGCAGGAACGCCGCTGGCTCGAACCCGGCGTGGGCCGGTCCGCGGACCGGATCATCGCCACCTGCTCGGACGAGGTGTTCGAGCTCAAGGCCATGGGCATCGACACCGGCAAGATCTCCATCGCCCCCTGCGGCGTGGACCTGGACTTCTTTTCCGCCGACGGTCCCACGGCTGCACGGACAGCAGGCCACCGGATCCTCTCCGTGGGCCGCCTGGTGCCGCGCAAGGGCGTTGACCTGGTGATCCGGTCGCTTCCCTACCTGCGCGAGTCGGGGTTCGACGACGTCGAGCTCCTGATCGTGGGCGGCGGCGGGGATTCGGGGGTGCTTGACGCGGATCCGGAGGTGCGCCGGCTGCTGGGCCTTGCCGCTGAACTCGGTGTGGCGGACCAGGTGCGGCTGCAGGGCCAGGTGGCCCGCGGTGAGATGCCCGGGATCTTCCGCAGCGCAGACGCCGTGGTGTGCGCCCCTTGGTACGAGCCCTTCGGCATCGTTCCGCTGGAGGCCATGGCCTGCGGCGTCCCCGTGGTGGCTGCCGCCGTCGGCGGTCTCCGTGACACCGTGGTGGACCATGGAACCGGGCTGCACGTGCCGCCCCGCGATCCGGAAGCCATCGCTTCTGCCCTGGCCATGCTGCTCCGCAACCGGTCCCTGCGGGCCGAGCTGGGCAACGCGGGAAAGGTCCGCGCCCGCACCCGGTACTCCTGGGACCGGGTGGCCGCCGAAACCGAAAAGGCCTACCAGTTGGCGGTGGCGGGAGCTCCTGCCGGTGTTGCCCCGATGGAAGGAGCGGCACTGTGACTCCGGACTGGTCCCTGCGTGACGCCGGCCTGAGGACCCTGCCCGCCCCTCCGGCGCTGCCGGCCGTCCTGCCCGGCTCCGGCTTTGTGGACCCGGCCACCGCGGACATCG
Organism: Pseudarthrobacter sp. NCCP-2145; assembly: GCF_023708005.1. Classification (NCBI taxonomy): domain Bacteria; kingdom Bacillati; phylum Actinomycetota; class Actinomycetes; order Micrococcales; family Micrococcaceae; genus Pseudarthrobacter; species Pseudarthrobacter sp. NCCP-2145. The sequence continues at coordinate 17,417 of NZ_BRCG01000019.1, forward strand.
TGCAGGCCCACCTGGACAACGTCCTGCCGGCGCTGGATTCGCTGCGCCGCCAGTCCGGCCGGCTTGCGGCGTGGGGAATGGACCTGGCGCACCGCCTGCTGCGCGGGCAGCGCCTCCTGGCCGCAGGCAACGGCGGTTCCGCCGCGGAGGCCCAGCACCTCACTGCCGAGCTGGTGGGCAGGTTCGACGGCGAGCGCGTACCGTTCTCCGCGATTTCCCTGCATGCCGAGTCCTCGGCCGTCACGGCGATCGCCAACGACTATGGGTACGACGACGTCTTTGCGCGCCAGGTGCGTGCCCACGGCCGGTCCGGCGACGTGCTGATACTGCTGTCCACCAGCGGCAAGAGTCCCAACCTGCTGCGGGCCGCGGAGGTCGCGTCCCGGCTCAACATCACCACCTGGGCGCTCACCGGGGCCGGCCCCAACCCCCTATCCGACGCGTGTGACGAGGCAGTGATGATTGACGCCCTTAACGCCAATGCGCAGGAAGGACACCTGATCGCCCTGCATGCCATGTGCCGTGCCTTCGACCTGGAAGTGGGGCGGCGAAGCACTCCCGACGCCGGGCTCCAGGGACGGGGCCGGTCATGAGGATCGTGGTGGTGGGTGACGTGATGCTGGACGTGGACCTGTCAGGGGAGGCCACCCGGCTCAGCCCCGACGCGCCCGTTCCGGTGGTGGACGTCTCCCGGGTGAAGCGGCGGGCCGGCGGCGCCGGCCTGGTGGCACGGATGCTCGCGGAGGACGGCTGGCCCGTCACCCTGGTGACTGTCATGGGCGACGACGACGCCGGGCGCCAGCTTGAAGCGCACCTCGCCGGGGTGCGGCTTGTGTCCGGCCCCAGCGGCCACCCCTCGCCGGTCAAGACCCGGGTCAGGGCGGGATCGCACCCGGTGGTGCGCTTTGACGAGGGCTGCGGCAAGGCTCCCGTTCCGGATGCCAGCCCCGCCATGCTCCGCGCGGTTGAGCAGGCAGGCGTGATCATCGTGGCCGACTACGGCAGGGGACTGGCGGCGAATCCGCAGCTCAGGGACCTCCTGGCCGGGCTTGCGGGAAGGGTGCCTATCATCTGGGACCCGCATCCTTCCGGGCCGGACCCCGTTCCGGGGGTGGCCGTGGTGACGCCAAACGCCGCCGAGGCGGGCAAGGCTGCGCAGGCTTATGCCGGCTTCCAGGACGCAGGTCCACAGGACCCAGCAGTACAGGACGCAGGTTCACAGGACCCAGCAGTACAGGACCCCGCAGTCCGGGCCGGCCGGATCCTGCTGGAGCAGTGGCAGAGCCGCGCCGTCCTGGTGACCAAGGGCGAACAGGGAGCGGTTTTGCTGCGGAAGGGCAGCGGCTCTCCTCAAGCGGTCCCGGCACCGCGGGTGGAAGCAGGTGATCCCTGCGGGGCCGGAGACCGGCTTGCAGCCAGCCTGGCGGTCCACCTCCTGGCCGGCCGCGACCTCGGTGAGGCTGCGGGCCTGGCAGTCCGTGACGCGGCGGATTTCCTCGCCAGCGGGGGAGTGTCCGCCCTGCCGGACCACGCGTCCTCCACGTCGGCTGCCCGGGATGCGCGGAGCCAGGCAGCGCCCCGCACCCAGGGAGGCAGCAGGCGCCGCACCCGCGAACCGCTGCTGCTGGCCCGCACGGTGCGGGAGGCCGGCGGGACCGTGGTGGCCACCGGCGGCTGCTTCGACCTGCTGCACGCCGGCCACGTCCGGTCCCTTGCAGCAGCCCGCGAACTGGGCGACTGCCTGATCGTCTGCCTCAACTCGGACGAATCCGTCCGCCGGCTCAAGGGGCCGGACCGCCCCATCATCGGCCAGCAGGACAGGGCCGAACTGCTGCTGGCCATGGAATGCGTGGACGCGGTGATGATCTTCGACGACGACACACCAGTGGCCGCCCTGGATCGCCTTCGCCCGGATATCTGGGTCAAAGGCGGGGACTACAAAGGCGCCCGCCTTCCGGAGGCCGAACTCGTGGAGCAGTGGGGCGGCCGCTGCCTGACCGTGCCGTACCACCCTGCCCGTTCCACCACGGGCCTCGCCGACGCCCTCGCCAAGGTGGGCTGACCGCCCCGCCGCCCAAGGTTTTTCGTTTTGCCCATCGAAAGGAACACCATGACTGCAGAAGTAAATGCGCCCGCAACCACTACCCCCGGCCGCGTGCTCGTTACCGGAGGTGCCTCCGGACTGGGGGCCGCCGTCGTCGACGCCGTCCTCAAGGCAGGCGGCACCCCGGTGGTGCTGGACCGGGATATCAGCAGCGTGTCTGCGGTGAAGGCGTTCGAAGTGGACGTCTCGGACCGCGCGGCCGTGGAAGCGGCAGTGAAGGAAGCCGCGGAGTCCCTGGGCGGACTGGAGGCCGTGGTCACCGCCGCCGGCATCGACCGCTGCGGCAAACTGGCCGACGTCGAAGCGGCCGAGTGGGAAAAAGTCATCGGAGTGAACCTCATGGGCACGGTCTCGGTGGTCCGGGCTGCCCTGCCCTACCTCAAGGCTAGCCACGGCCGGGTGGTGACGGTCGCCTCCACCCTGGGGAAGCGGGCAGTCGCTGACGCCACCGCCTACTGCGCCTCCAAGTTCGGCGTGGTGGGATTCAGCCACGCGCTGGCAGCAGAAACGGGCGGGGAGATCGGCGTGACCACCATGATCCCCGGGGGCATGAAGACCCGCTTCTTCGATGACCGCACGGAGCAGTACAAGCCGCAGGACGATTCGCGCCTCAATGACCCCGCCAACACGGCGCAGGCAATCCTCTTCGCCCTGTCACAGCCCAGGGGATGCGAGGTCCGCGAAATGCTGATCTGCCATGAGGAAGAGGGTTCCTGGCCCTAAGCCAACAGACCACCAGACCGGAAACCGACGGGAGGAACACCATGCCTACCACTGCAGTCGAAACAATCACAGGCGCCGAATCAGCAGAACGAGCCGGGATCACCATCCGCAACCCGCGCACCGGCGACGTCCTGTGGACCGTGCCGGAGGCCGGACCTGAGGCCGTAGCCCGCGCCGTGGACGTTGCCCGGAGCGCAGCTTCGGACTGGGCCGCCACCGCTCCGTCGGACCGGGGCGCCGCGCTCCGGGGCGCCGCCCGGGCGCTCGATGCCGCCGCCCGGGAACTGGCCGGGCTCAACGCCAGCGAAACTGGACGGCCGGTGGAGGAGTCGCTGGCGGGGATTGCGGCCGGTGTGTCCACGCTGGAACAGTATGCCGAGCTTGGCCCTGTCCACCGCGGCCTTAGCCTGCGCGGAAGCCAGCTCGCGTCGGACTACACCGTGGCGGAGCCCCGGGGAGTGGCAGCCCTCCTGACCCCATGGAACGATCCCGTCGCCGTGGCCTGCGGACTGATCGGTGCCGCGCTGGTCACCGGCAACACGGTGGTCCATAAGCCCAGCGAACGCTGCCCGCGCCTCGGCGAGGCGCTGGGGGAGGTCCTTGCCCCGGCGTTCCCGCCCGGGGTGTTCCAGACAGTCACCGGCGGAGCGGGCGTCGGCGCGCTGTTGGCACAGTCGGACGTGGACGTCATCGCCCACGTCGGATCCAGTGCTGCCGGTGCCCATCTTGCCCGGGCCGGGGCACAGTCCGGTGCACACGTCATCCGGGAAAACGGCGGGAACGATCCACTGCTGGTGGACCGCGACGTCGATCCCGTATGGGCGGCTGAACAGGCCGCCATGGGCGCCTTCAGCAACAGCGGCCAGATCTGTGTGGCGGTTGAACGGATCTATGTCCATGAAGCCATCGCGGCGGAGTTTTGCGCTGCGCTGGAGGCGGAAGCAGCGCTCCGGAACGGCAACGGCACGGTGGCCCCGCTGGTGGACGGACGGATGCGGGATGCGGTCCACGCCCACGTGGCCGACGCGCTGCAGCAGGGGGCGCACGCCGTGGAAGGCGGGACGCTCCCGGACGGGCCGGGCTCCTTCTACCCGGCAACGGTGCTGACCGGATGCACGGAGCGGATGGAGGTCATGACGGAGGAGACGTTCGGCCCCGTTGCCCCGGTCCAGGTGGTGACCTCGTTCGACGACGGCCTGCGGCTGGCGTGCAGCGGCAAGTACGGCCTGGCCGCCACGGTGCTGTCCGCCAACATCGGCCACATCCAGCAGGCGGTGGCCGCCCTCCCTGTAGGCACCGTGAAAATCAACGAGGTCTTCGGCGGGGCCCCGGGCGGGGCCGCCCAGCCGCGGGGCATCAGCGGCGCCGGCTTCGGGTACGGCCCCGAACTCCTGGACGAGTTCAGCCGGGTCAAAGTGGTGCACATTGCGGCGCCCCCGGCGGCTGCCCTGGCAGGGGACCAGCCGTGACCACGGCGCCGGAAACGGCGGATCTTTCGCAGCAGCGCGCCCTCGCGGAGTGGCTGCCTGGACGGATCGCTGCGGAACGGCCGGCCGTCCTGGTGCTTGGCGACGTCATGCTGGACGGCTGGTGGAGCGGCAGCATCGAGCGGCTGTGCCGGGAAGCCCCCGCGCCGGTGGTGGACGTGCAGAACCGCGAGTCGGTACCCGGCGGAGCGGCCAATACCGCCATGAACCTGGCCGCCCTGGGAGCCCGCGTCTCGGTGGCGGGCATCATCGGCACCGACGACGCCGGCGTGGACCTCCGCAACCAGCTGGTGGCAGCCGGGATCGATGTCACGCACCTGCTTGACCACCCGGACATGGTCACCACCACCAAGATCCGGATCAGCAGCGGCGGCCAGGTGATGCTCCGCATCGATGACTCAGCCGGCTCCGTGCCCGCCGAAGCGCTGGCCGAACTTGCGGCGTCGGTGCGGGCCGCCGTCGAACACCGGCAGGCGGTGATGGTCTGTGACTACGGCACCGGCGTCCTGGCGGATCCCGTCCGGCGGGCCCTGGCGGACGCCCTCGCCGGCAGGGACCGCGGGGAGCCTGGCGCGCGGCCCCTGCTGGTGGTTGACTCCCACGACCCCCGCCCGTGGGCGCCGCTCCACCCGGACCTGGTAACCCCCAACGCGCAGGAAACGGCGCGGATGCTGGACCTCCGGCTCCCGGACGGACAGGAAAGGGTGGCGGAAGTGGGCAGGCACGCCGGGACACTGCTGGAGGCCACGGGTGCGGCTGCCGTGGTGGTCACCCTGGACCGTGACGGAACCGTGCTGCTGAGGCCCGACGGCGTGACGCACCGGACGTGGGCACGCCCGGCTGCCGAGAAACAGGCATCGGGAGCCGGTGACACCTTCGTGGCCGCGCTCACACTGGCGAGGTCGGCCGGACTGCCCCTCACGGCCAGCCTGGACCTGGCGCAGTCGGCAGCCGACGTCGTGGTCCACCAGCCGGGCACGTCGGTCTGCAGCACGGCGCAGCTCAGCCGCTACCTGAAGGCGTTCGCGGACACCGCGCTGGACGCCGGCGAGCTTGAACGGCAGCTGGAGCTGCACCGCGCCCAGGACCAGCGGATCGTGCTGACCAACGGCTGCTTCGACGTCCTGCACAGCGGCCACACCCGCTACCTCAACCAGGCCAAGCAGCTGGGGGACATCCTGGTAGTGGCGCTCAACAGCGACGACTCCGTGCGGCGGCTCAAGGGTGACGGCCGTCCCATCAACGCGGTGGCGGACCGGGCGGCCGTGGTGGCGGCGCTGAGCTGCGTGGACTACGTGACGGTCTTCGACACCCCCACCGCAGCTCCGTTGATCCGGCAGCTGCGTCCCGAGGTTTACGCCAAGGGCGGGGACTACACCCCGGAGATGCTGGCCGAGACCCCTGCCGTGGAGGAGTACGGCGGCCGCGTTGCCATCCTGGACTACGTGGCCGACCGTTCCACGACGGCTGTGGTGAACAAGATCCGGGACGGCGAAGGGGCCGTGCAGACCAACTAGGGTTAAGAGCTGGACAGGTTGGGCTGGATGAAGCGGGGCACGGGCAATGGCGAAACGCGGGAAGCCGGGGGGCCGAGGCAGCCGAGCCACGGCAGGCGTGGTGGAGGTTCCCAAAGGAACCCGGCCGGACGGCCCGGTTGAGGGCGTCTACTACATCGATACCGGAGACTGCGAGCTGATCGCGGACCAGGACAATTCCACTGGCTGGCTCCTGAAGATCAATGGCGTCATGAGCTCCCACATCGACCTCGCCGACCCCCTGTTCCTGGACTTTGAGTACATGCGGTGGATGGCGGCGCTCATCGAGTCCCGCTGGCCGCCGTCGGAAGCGTCCTACGGGCCGAAGCTCCGCGGCCTGCACCTGGGCGGCGGAGCCTGCTCGTTGGCGCGGTACTTCCATGCCGCGTACCCGGATGCGCGGCAGGTGGTGGTGGAGCTGGACGGCAAGCTGGCCGAATACGTGCGGGGCTGGTTCGATCTTCCCAAGGCGCCCCTGCTGCGGCTCCGCGTGGGGGAGGCCCGCGCGGTTACCGAGACCCTGACGGCGGAGACCCGCGACTTCATCATCAGGGACGTGTTCGCCGGAGCCTTGACCCCGCGGCCCCTGACCACTGCGGAATTCACCCGGCACGCCAAGCGCGTGCTTGCACCCGGGGGGATCTACGTGGTGAATTCCGGTGACGCGCCGGACCTGAAGAACGCCCGGGAGGATGCCGCCACCATCGCGGCCTCCTTCAAGCACACCGTGATCATCGCGGACCCCGCCATGCTGAAGGGCCGGCGCTACGGAAACATGGTGATGGCGGGCAGCGACGCCCCGTTCGGCGACGATCCGAAGCTCCACCGGCGGCTCCTGGGCGGCGCGGTCCCTGCACACCTGTGGGACGACGCCCAGGTCCGGGCTTTCGCGGCAGGGTCACCGGTGCGGCACGACCCGCCTGCAACCCCATCGATTGCTCCGTAACTGTCGTTCTCACCCCCGAAAACGACAGTTACGGAGCAGCCGAAGAGGTTTGTCCACGGCCCAGCAGCCATTCCCGGTGCTCGGCCATCTGTTCCCGCAGCGCCTGGACCACCGCTGCCACCGCCGGGCGCCGCAGCGAATCCGGCCGGAGCACCATCCAGTAGGGCAGCAGTTCGGCGATGTCGGCCGGCAGCAGGCGGACCAGGTCAGGGTGGAGGTCGCCCATGAAACAGGGCAGGAAGCCGATCCCTGCTCCTGCGCGTGTTGCTTCCACGTGGACAAAGACGTTGGTTGAGGTAAGGCCGTCACGCATGGCGGGCACCAGCCGGCGCGGCGCGTCCAGGTCATCCACCTGCAGCATCGAATCCACGAAATAGACCAGCGGGTGGTCATTGAGCTCGGCCACCGTGGCCGGCGTGCCGTGCTCGGCCAGGTAGGCGCGCGAGGCGTACATTCCCAGCATGTATTCGCCCAGCCGCATGGCCTCGGCCCGGTGCACCTGCGGTTCGCCCACCACCACTTCGATGTCCAGGCCCGAGCGCTGCTGCAGTGCCCGCCGGGTCATGGTCACCACTTCAACGCTCAGCCCGGGGTGGTCACGCCGCAGCCGCGCCACCGCCGGGGCGGCGATGTAGGCACTGAAGCCATCCGTTGCCGTCATGCGTACGACGCCGGTAATTGGGTCGGGTGCCCGTCCGGCGGGCCCCAGGGCGCCCACCACCGCTTCGACCTGTTCAGCAGCCTGGACGGCTTGCGCTCCGAGGTCGGTCAGCTCCCACCCTCCGGGGGCACGGGCCAGGACCCTTCCGCCGAGTGCCTTCTCCAGGGAGGCGATCCGGCGTGAGACGGTGGTGTGGTTCAGGCCCAGTGCCTGCGCGGCGGCCGTAAATTTGGCGGTGCGGGACACCGCCAGGAGCACCAGCAGGTCATCCGGATTGACGTTCATATCTGCAATTCTGCACACAGTGCGTGCTGCTTTGGCTATTGAAGGCGCATGTCCGTGCAGTAAGACTCAGTGGAGCCATTAGTGCTGGAGATCACAGCACGTGTCGCCGTGGACACGGAGGAGAAACCCCATGAGCGCTGAAGAGCGCCCTGCAGGCAGTCCTGCCGGACCTGCCCCGGTAGACGCTGCGCTGCATGAGCGACCGGAAAATCTGTTAGAAAGCCCGAGGGGACTGCCATGGAAAACACGTTGAACGGCCGCAAGGCACTGATCACCGGGGGAGCCGGCGGGATTGGCGCCGCGAGCGCCCGGGCCCTCGCCGCCCGGGGCGCCAAGGTGGTGATTGCGGACGTGGACGCAGCCGCGGCCGAAGCGCTCGCGGATGAAGTGGGAGGCACCACCTGGGCCGTCGACCTGCTGGACGTGGAATCGCTCGCCACCCTGAGCCTTGACTGCGACATCCTGGTGAACAACGCCGGGATCCAGCGCATCAGTCCCATCGAGGATTTCGAGCCGGCCGATTTCCGCAGGCTGATCACCCTCATGCTGGAGGCGCCGTTCCTGTTGATCCGTGCGGCGCTGCCGCACATGTACGCGAACAATTTCGGCCGGATCATCAACCTCTCTTCCGTGCACGGCATCCGGGCCTCCCCGTTCAAAAGCGCGTATGTATCCGCCAAGCACGGACTTGAAGGGCTGAGCAAGGTGACGGCGCTTGAGGGCGGGGAGCACGGCGTGACCTCCAACTGCATCAACCCCGGTTACGTCCGCACGCCGCTGGTGGAGTCGCAGATCGCTGACCAGGCCAAGGTCCACGGAATTCCGGAATCGGAGGTCCTGGCCAAAATCATGCTGACGGAGTCCGCCGTAAAACGCCTGGTGGAGCCGGAGGAAGTGGCCTCACTCGTTGCCTGGCTCGCATCTGGCCATGCGGGCATGGTGACCGGCGCCAGCTACACGATGGATGGCGGCTGGTCGGCCCGCTAACCGCCCGGCGCAGGAGTTTTTGTCCGGATAGGCAGGCTTTCGAGGCCTTCAGCCCTGCATATCCGGACAAAAACTCAATCCAGCTGTTTGATTTGCCGGTGGTCGTAGAAGAACACGCCGTGGACGGTATCCACACCCACTGATGTTCCCTGCTGGAAAACCACCAATCCCTCGCGGCGGCCCTTGAACGGATCATCCGCCACCACGGCGTCACCTATTTTGTAGGGTGATCGCGGGGCGAAGGGCTTCAGCATGCGGTTCCATGTTTGGGCTGCAACCTTCGTCAGGCTGATGGGCCTGCCCATGCTCGACGGGTCCCGGACAACGGCTTTGGCCATATGTACCAACTCCTCGGAAGCGGCGCAGGCCGCTCACTCGCGGTGCAGGTTAACCGGAACGTTCCCAGCAGAGGGCGGCCCTCCACATTCCGGCTGGCACCTTAGGTCAAAGCTATGCGCTATTCACACCAGTCACACCAGTAACAAGTACTCGCTTTTGGCGGGCCCGGTACTTGCCTGCTGCGGCAACGGCTCAGCGCTGGCCGTTGACGATGTCCTCAGCGTTTTCGAAGGCCCATGCCACCAGCGGAACCAGCAGCGCGCTCAGCTCATAGCCGCGGTCGGTAAGGCTGTAATCCACGCGGGGCGGAATAACCGGCTGCGCGTCCCGGCGGACCAGGCCGTCCCGCTCCAACGTCTTGAGGGTCTGTGCCAGCATCTTCTCGCTGATGCCTTCTGCCCGGCGCCGCAGGTCGCTCCACCGCTGCTCGCCCTCGGAAAGCGCAAGCAGGATAAGGACGCCCCACTTGCTGGTGACGTGGTCCAGCACAGTCCGGCTGGGGCAACCGGCCGGGAACACGCCGTCGGCGAGGTCAACCGGAAGCGGCGCTGCCTGGGCCGTATCGGAACGGGCACTAACTTTCATGTGAGTACCTTACCTGAAAGTGCGTACTCTCTTTTAGGAAGCAATCAGGAATGTAGGTGGTTGTGCCTCATGACAGACACCCTACGGAAGGAATTTCATGAGCATCGTCATCACCGGAGCAACCGGCCAGCTGGGCCGCCACGTCGTCGAGGCCCTACTGGAGCTCAACGTCCCTGCCGGGGAGATTGTGGCCGCGGGGCGCTCCGTGGAAAAACTGGCAGGCTTTGCCGGGCGCGGAGTGCAGGTCAGGGCAATGGACTACGCGGACGCGTCCTCCGTTACCGCGGCACTGAAGGGTGCCCGGAAAGTGCTCCTCATTTCCGGCAGCGAGGTGGGCCAGCGGGTGGAGCAGCACCGTACCGTGATCGAGGCCGCCAAGGCCGAAGGCGTGGAACTGTTGGCCTACACCAGCATCGCCAACGCCGACAGCACGGGAATGAAGCTGGCGGCCGAGCACCAGGCCACGGAGGCCATCCTGCGGGAATCAGGGGTGCCCTTCGTCCTCCTGCGCAATGGCTGGTACCTCGAGAACTACACGGACCAGCTGCCCGGGACCCTGGCCCAGGGCGCCCTTGCGGGGAGCGCCCGGAACGGACAGGTCAGCGGCGCCGCGCGTGCTGACTACGCCCACGCCGCTGCTGCCGTGCTCGTGGCGGAGGGGCAGGCAGGCAACGTGTACGAACTCGGCGGTGACGAGGCCTTCAGCATGGCGGACCTCGCAGCCGAAATCAGCGCGGCCACCGGCAAGACCATCACTTACAACGACTTGCCCCCACAGGAATACGCCGGCCTGCTGACCGGGGCCGGAGTGCCGGAGGCGTTCGCGGAGATCCTGGCGGACTCCGATCTTGGCATCGCCCGCGGGGACCTCCTGGTAAGCAGCGGGGACCTGCGCAGGCTGATCGGACGGCCTGCCACCTCACTGGCTGAGGCTGTGCGGACCGCCGCTGCCGCCATCTAGCGGCCGCACCGACAGCTTTTGCGCTGATGGTGTGCCTCCGGCCGGCAGCTGGGAATGCTGCCGGCCGTCGGCGCGGGGAAAGAGGCGAAGCCTCCGCTGCGGACTGTGGTGGCCACGGACAGCGGCGGCGTCCGTCCACAAGGTGGTCCCGCCGTCGTCCGCCACCCTTGACTCGGTACCGGCTTTTCCTTACGTTGGGGGCCTGCTGCCAGCCGCGGCCCAAAGGAGATCGAGCATGAAAGCTATCGTGCAGGACGTCTATGGGACTGCGGACGTGCTTGCGCTGCGGGATATTGCCCGGCCTGTAGCGCGCGACGGCGAGGTCCTGGTCAGCGTGCGGGCAGCCGGAGTCGAGCAGGGCGTGTGGCACCTGATGACCGGGCTGCCCTACCTGGTCCGGCTCTTTGGTTATGGGCTGAAGAAGCCCAAGGTGTCCGTGCGCGGCCGGGAAGTGGCCGGTGTGGTGGAGTCCGTGGGAGCCGGCGTGACTCGGTTCAAGGCGGGTGACGAGGTCTTCGGAACGTCAGAGGGGTCCTTTGCGGAATACGTCTGCGCCAAGGAGGGCAGGCTGGCCAGGAAACCCCGGAACCTTCCCTTCGAGGGAGCAGCAGCGGCAGCCATCTCCGGCGTGACAGCTTTGCAGGCTGTCAGGGATGCCGGCCAGGTGACCGTGGGCCAGAAGGTGCTGGTCATTGGGGCGGGTGGAGGAGTGGGGTCCTTCGCGGTGCAAATAGCCAAGGCTTTTGGTGCGGACGTGACGGGAGTCTGCAGCACCGGCAAAGTGGAATTTGTCCGGTCCCTCGGCGCTGACATAGTCATTGACTACACACGTGAAGACTTTGCCGCTGCCGGGGCGCAGTATGACGTCATCCTGGACACCGCGGGCAACCGTCCGTTCTCCGTCCTCAAGCGCGCACTCGCCCCGCGGGCCACACTTGTGCTTGTCGGCGGCGAGAATGGCGGAAAGCTCACCGGCGGGTTCGAAAGGTCACTGGCGGCACCTTTGTTGTCGCTGTTCTCCCGGCAAAAATACAAAAGCCTGGTGTCGAGGGAGACGTACCTTGACCTTGAGGCCCTGGCATCCCTGATTGAAGCCGGGAGCGTCAAACCCGCCGTAGACAAGGTCTTCCCGCTTGCGGAAGCACCGGCCGCCGTCAGGTACCTCCGGGAGGGCCGGAGCCTCGGGAAAGTGGTGGTCAGGATCTGATCCGGCCGTTTTGCCGTCGCATAAAAAGTCCGGAAGTAATTCTGAGTTCGGCTCGCTGCCTGCCCATCTCCGGGCCCCTTGAATGTCAGACCCCACTGCCAGGATTGATTTATGGAAAGCACGACGGCGGTGGTGGAGGCGGAGGCGGCAGTTGACGCTTCGGTGGCTGCTTTCACGGCCGTGCTCAGCGGCGCTGCTGTTGCCGGTACGCCTGGTTCCGGTACGGCTGTTTCCGGTCTTGGTGGCGTTGAGCCTGGCGCTTGCGGGGTTGGTGATGATCCGTTGCAGCGGGTTGCTGATGGGGCGTTGGATGTTCTTGCGGGGGTGGCGCGGTCGGAGGCGAAGCTGGCGGCGGTGAAGGCGCGGGCGGTTCAGGTGCTCGCTGCCGCCACGAGTGTGGTGAACGGTCCGCCGTCCTCGCCGCAGGAGGCCACGGCCCAGGACCGGAGCCTGGTGGCCGAGGTCGGGTGTGCGCTGGTGATTGGTGACCGTGCCGCCGGTGCCTTGTTGGCCGAGTCCCACGCCCTGGCCACCGCCCTGCCCCGGACCCTCGCCGCGTTGGGGTCCGGGACGATTTCCTGGGCCCATGCCCGGGAAATGGTGAACCAGACCGTGGGGCTTGACCGGGCCGGGGCCGCCGCCCTGGAGGCTCACTTCCTGGACCCGGACACGCCACGGCCGGCCGGTGCGGCGACGATCGGTGAGATGCCGGCGTACCGGTTCAAGGCCAAGGCCCGGACGTGGCGGGAACGCCACCATCCCGAGTCGCTGGAGAAGCGCCATACCAAGGGGGTGGCGGACCGGCGGGTCGAATGCCGGCCTGACCAGGACGGCATGGCCTGGCTCTCCGCTTGTTTGCCCGCGCACCAGGCGCTGGCAGGCTGGAACCGCCTTAACGCCCTCGCGCGGGCCGCACAAGGACCCAACGAACCCCGCACCCTCACCCAACTCAGTGCCGACCACTTCGCCCAAGCCATCCTCACCAGCGGAACCAGTGCAACCTTCCATGCAGACAACAGTGCAGGTAACGGCGAGGAAGCAAGCGACAGCGACGGAGCCGGCGCAGGAACCGGTGCTGGCCTGCTTTCCCCGGGGATCCGGGCCCAGGTCCTGGTCACCGTGCCGGTGTTCTCGCTGATGGGCCTGACGGAGGAGCCGGCGGTGCTGGACGGGTTCGGCCCCATCCCAGCCTCGATGGCACGGGACCTGGTCGCTAACGGTGCTGATTCGTTCTACCGGGTCCTGGTTGATCCGCGGGACGGGGCGCCGTTGGAGATCGGGCGGAGCAGCTACCGGGTCACCAAAGCCATGCGGAACTGGCTCCGGCTTCGCGACGGCCAGTGTCCGTTCCCCGGCTGCAGCAACCCGTCTTTGGATAATGAGGCAGACCACCTCCTCGCCTGGCACCACGGCGGGACCACCGGGATCAGCAACCTGGGACAGCCCTGCCCGAAACACCACAAACTCCGGCACACCAGCGGCTGGACACCGACACCAGCCACCAAAAACCAACCACCCGGCTGGACCTCACCCACCGGACGCCACTACAAAAGCGAACACCAGGACTGGGAACCACCCCACTGGCCTGCCAGCACTCGTGTCCCTGCCATTGCCGATGCTCCGGCCCGCCCAACTGGAGACGTCCCGTACTTGGAGCCTCCCCCGGAGGAACCCGCAGGCGGAAACCTCCTGGACCCTGGCGACATACCGGCGGATGACCCCTTATGGGACGACTTCTACGCCCTGCCGCCCATTTCGGCTCAGGAGCCGTTGACGCACTGGGAACCGGCTCTGCCCTAGCTGCAACAGCCGGCTTCCCGGGAGCACTCCGTGCAGTAAGAGCGGGTCCAAAGGACGACGTCGTGGTGGCGATACAGGATTCCGGCGCCAACCCGGGCCCCTTCCGCCATCGCGGCCCGATACGTGCCCACTCTTCCGGGTGCCGGGCTGCGGGCTGTGAGGATGGGATCCCCGGCGCGATGTCCTGCCGTCCCATCGACAAGTTCGCGGAGAATGTCAGCACGGCCAAGGAAGTGAGCCCGCTCAGTAACCATATGGACCAGAACCTGATGCAGGGTGGCATGGCGCCACTCTTGCTACTCCTGAATCAGCCAACAGTGTCAGAGAGCTGCGACCCGATTCATTTTCTCCGGCCGCCTTTGAGACTGGAGCGCCCTCGTACATACCGAGCCTGGTGCCTATAGATAGCTTTTGCGCACCGTGAACCAATCGTTTGCACCCAGCTTTCCGGGGTAGGGCAGCGGCGTCATCGGCTCCCGGAATGCCGGAAGGACCCCCACCTGCCATAAATCCTGGTAAACGATCCGACCGGGGTCACTTGTAGACAGTCGCTCCCAGGCGACCTTCTTTGCATCGAGAATTGCCAGTAGTGGATCTAAGCGGGCGGTCATACTGTCCGCGGACTCCCGGAACCAAGTGATCGCACCGATCGAATTTCCATCCGCATAGAACGGTGGATTGGGCAGGTTCTCCTGGAACCAAGCGTTTGCAACGGCGTAGCAGGTGATTTCTTTCTCAAGGAGCCGCCCTGTCCGGCGCAGATGGTCTACAGCCATGAGAACGCCAACGGGTGCTCCAGTGCGCCCGACATACTTCGTTTGGAACCGCTGGAAGCCCGTCATTGCAGCCATGATCTCACTTATCGGGGAAGGGCCTTGCCCAAAGAGTCCCTAACCCTCACTCGTCGCACTTCCGGACCCTGGGGCTGGCAAATGTCGAAGAATGCGGCAACGCCATGAATTCCCACGGGCTCTACGGCGAGGTCGTGCATGTCTGTGATCCCAGACACCGTGCATACTTCAATGACGTCGAAACCCAAGCGCGGGGCGCACAGTTAAGTACGGGATACCGGACAGGGCTGCGAGGCCCGGAACAGCAATGGAGGGACCATGGCGGTCGAAACGGAGGCCAGGCCTGAAGCAGGCAGCGCACCTCAGATGGCATCAAAGGGGACATCCAAAGTCCCCGCTGCCGAAAACACGCTGCGCATCCTCAAACTTCTGGCATCCCGTCGAGGCCCCATGGCGGCGTCGCAAATCGCTTCCACCCTGGGCCTGCCACGCTCCAGCGTCTACCACCTGCTGGGGGTGATGGAAGCCAACGGTTTTGTCCTCCACCTCCACGAGGAGCAGCGCTACGGGCTCGGCATCAGCGCGTTCGAGCTCAGCTCCGCCTACTCCAGGCAGGAGCCGCTCTCCCGGCTCGGCCGCCCGTTGCTCGCCTCCCTGGTGGATGCGCTGGGTGAGAGTGCACACCTGGCGGTACTGCACGGGCGAGACGTGCTGTACATCGTTGAGGAGCGCGCCAAGAACCGCCCGTCCTTGGTGACCGACGTCGGAGTCCGGCTCCCCAGCCACCTCACCGCCAGCGGGCGTGCCATTCTTGCGGCCCTGCCCAAGTCCCAGGTCCGTGCGCTCTATCCGAACGCTGCTGCTTTCACCGCCCGGCACGAGGTGGAAGGCGCCATCATGAAGTACTCGGCGCTGTCCTCGCACCTGGACCGGGTAAGGCAGCGCGGTTACGCCACCGAACATGGCGAAGTCACACCAGGCTTTGGCTCCATCGCCGCCGCCGTGACGGACCACCTGGGATGGCCGACGGCGGCCGTCGCCGTCACCTTCCTCGAGGACAAGCTGCCGGCTGAGCAATGGCCGGCGCTCGCCGCCCGCGTCCAGAAAGTGGCCGATGAGCTCTCGGTGCGGCTCCATGGCCGCCCCGCCAAGTAGGCCCCAGCCCCACCCGAGCCGCTCCGCACTCCCAGCCACCGACCCGTCCAGTTTGGTGCCTTAACTAAAAGGGCGGCGGGGGCTCTAGGAGGGTCCGGTATCCCGGACAGCACCAATCCGCAGGCCCTATTTCTGCCACCTCGGACGGGCTTTAGTAGATACAGAACTTCCAGCAAAACCACTACACGAAGGAGCCACCATGGCACCCGCCGATTTCACCACCGGTGCCCGCCCGGTCAAAGCAGCCCGCGGCACCGGGCTCACCGCCAAGTCCTGGCAGACCGAAGCGCCGCTGCGCATGCTCATGAACAACCTGGACCCCGAGGTCGCCGAGCGCCCGGATGACCTGGTGGTTTACGGCGGCACCGGCCGCGCTGTCCGGTCCTGGGCCGCTTTCGACGCGATCACCCGTACGCTGGAAACCATGGAGAAGGACGAAACCCTCCTGGTGCAGTCCGGCAAGCCCGTCGGCGTCTTCCGCACCAACGAATGGGCGCCCCGCGTGCTTCTGGCCAACTCAAACCTCGTCGGCGACTGGGCCACCTGGCCCGAATTCCGCCGGCTGGAGGCCGAGGGCCTGATGATGTACGGCCAGATGACCGCCGGGTCCTGGATTTACATCGGCACCCAGGGCATCCTCCAGGGCACCTTCGAGACCTTCGCCGCGATCGCCCGCAAGCTCACCGGCGATGAAAACGGCACCCTCGCCGGAACCCTGACGCTCACCGGCGGGTGCGGCGGCATGGGCGGTGCCCAGCCGCTTGCCGTCACCCTGAATGACGGAGCGTGCCTGATTGTCGACGTCGACGAAACGCGCCTGCGGCGCCGCGCCGGCAAGCGCTACCTCGATGAGGTGGAGACCGACCTCGACGCCGCGATCGCCAAGGTGCTCAAGGCCAAGGAAGAGCGCCGCGGCTGGTCCGTGGGCTATGTCGGCAACGCCGCCGAGGTCTTCCCGGAGATCCTGCGCCGCCACAAGGCCGGTGAGCTCACCGTGGACATCGTCACCGACCAGACGAGCGCGCACGATCCGCTGTCCTACCTGCCCGAGGGCATCTCGGTGGCGGAATGGCACCGCGAAGCAGAAGCTGACCCGGAAGGCTTCACCAAGAAGGCGCAGGCGTCGATGGCCAGGCACGTCCAGGCCATGGTGGAATTCCAGGACGCCGGCGCCGAGGTCTTCGACTACGGCAACTCCATCCGCGACGAAGCCCGCAAGGGCGGCTACGAACGTGCCTTCGAGTTCCCCGGCTTCGTCCCCGCTTACATCCGCCCGCTCTTCTGCGAGGGACTCGGCCCCTTCCGCTGGGTTGCCCTGTCGGGCGACCCGGAAGATATCCGCGTCACCGATGAGGCCATCAAGGAGCTGTTCCCGGAGAACAAGCACCTGCACCGCTGGATCGACGCCGCCCAGGAACGCGTCGAGTTCGAAGGCCTGCCGGCCCGCATCTGCTGGCTCGGCTACGGCGAACGCGCCAAGGCCGGCCTGCTGTTCAACCAGCTCGTGAAGGACGGCAAGGTCAAGGCGCCCATCGTGATCGGCCGCGACCACCTGGATTCAGGGTCTGTCGCCTCCCCGTACCGCGAAACCGAGGCGATGCAGGACGGTTCTGACGCGATCGCTGACTGGCCCATGCTCAACGCCCTGCTGAACACCGCCTCAGGCGCCACCTGGGTGTCCCTGCACCACGGTGGCGGGGTCGGCATCGGCCGCTCCATCCACGCCGGCCAGGTCTCCGTCGCGGACGGCACCGACCTCGCCGCCCAGAAACTCGAGCGCCTTCTCACCAACGACCCCGGCATGGGCGTCATCCGCCACGCCGACGCCGGGTACGACCGCGCCCTCGAGGTCGCCAGGGAACGCGGCGTCCGCATTCCCATGCAAGAGACAGCGTCCGAAGCCCGCTGACCAGCCCCACATCCACATCGGTTGCTTCGTAACTGTCGTTTTGAGCCCCGAAAACGACAGTTACGGAGCAATCGATCCACAGAAGCAGGAACACCATGAGCACCATCACCCACGAACCGCTGACCGTCACCCTCGGCACCAGCGGTATCACCCCGGAGGACGTCGTCGCCGTCGCGCGCCACAACGCCAGAGTGACCATTTCCCCGGAAGCCCTCGAAACCGTTGCAAAAGTGCGCGCGCACATCGACGACCTCGCGGCGAGCGACACCCCGGCGTACGGAATTTCCACCGGTTTCGGCGCCCTTGCCAACCGGCACATACCCAACGAATTGCGCACCCAGCTGCAAAAGAGCCTGATCCGCAGCCACGCCGCCGGCATGGGTCCGGCCGTGGAACGTGAAGTGGTCCGCGGCATCATGTTCCTCCGCGCCAAGACACTGGCCTCCGGCCGCACCGGCGTCCGTCCGGTGGTCCTGCAGACCATGGTGGACGTCCTCAACGCCGGCATCACCCCGGTGGTCCGCGAGTTCGGGTCGCTGGGCTGCTCCGGCGACCTGGCACCCCTATCGCACTGCGCCCTGGTCCTGATGGGCGAAGGCGAAGCCGCCGGGCCGGACGGCCAGCTGTACGGCACCGCCGGCCGTCCCGCCGTCGCCGAACTCCTTGCCTTGCACGGCATCGAGCCGGTCACCCTCGCCGAAAAGGAAGGCCTTGCCCTGGTCAACGGTACCGAGGGCATGCTGGGCATGCTGCTGATGGCCATTGCGGACCTTCGGCAGCTGCTGACGACGGCGGACATCACCGCAGCGATGAGCGTCGAGGCGCTGCTGGGCACCGACCAGGTGTTCCTTCCGGAGCTGCACGCCGCGCTGCGACCCCATCCGGGGCAGGCCGCCAGCGCTGACAACATGCTGCGCGTGCTTTCCGGTTCGCCGATCGTCGCCTCCCACAAAGTCGGTGATTCCCGCGTGCAGGACGCCTATTCGCTCCGCTGCGCCCCGCAAGTCACCGGTGCGGTGAGGGATACGCTGGACCACGCGGACCTGGTGGCGTCCCGCGAACTCGCCGCGGCCATCGACAACCCGGTGGTGCTCCCTGACGGGCGGGTCAGCTCCAACGGCAACTTCCACGGCGCTCCTGTGGCCTACGTGCTGGACTTCCTGGCCATCGCCGTGGCGGACCTCAGTTCCATCGCGGAGCGCCGGACGGACAGGATGCTTGACCCCGCGCGGTCCCACGGCCTTCCTGCGTTCCTCGCAGCCGACCCGGGTGTCGATTCCGGGCTCATGATCGCCCAGTACACCCAGGCCGGGCTGGTCTCGGACAACAAGCGTCTCGCTGTACCTGCATCGGTGGACTCCATCCCGAGTTCGGCCATGCAGGAAGACCACGTCTCCATGGGGTGGCACGCGGCCCGTAAACTCCGGAAGGCAGTGGAGAACCTGCGGCGCGTCCTGGCGATCGAGCTGGTGACCTCAGCCCGGGCATTGGATATCCGCACCCAGCTCTCCGGTGGCGGGCTGACGCCGGGACCGGCGGGCGCCGCCGTCGTCACTGCACTTCGGAGCGTGGTGGACGGGCCGGGGACGGACCGCTTCCTTTCCCCGGAGCTGGAGGCGGCGGACAGGCTGGTCGCCGCAGGGGAGGTGCGCCGGGCCGTCGAATCGGCCGTGGGTCCACTGGCATAAAAGCGAACAATCTTCAGCCAATCGGCACAAAGCGTCCGCCTGGTGAAATTTCGAGCGACACGGACATCGGGCGGACGCGGAGTGTAGTAGAACTGAAGGTGTAGTGAAAGTCACATCAAAGAGGCTGTGGCGCGGAACATATACAAAGGGGTAGAAGTTCAAATGAAAGCACGTGGGGCAGTCCTGTCGAGGCGCAATGCCCATTCCGCCGTTATTTCCGACTGGAGGGGACTCCAGGCCGGGGAACGCGTCGAGATCATCAAGCAGGCGCATGTGGTGGCCACCGGTGAGGTGGAAGAAGTGTCCCAGAGCGGAAACGTTCTGTGGCTTGTGCCGGCTGGTCCGTCCGAAAAGCAGCTCTTTTTGAAGTCCGACGGCGTACAGGTCCGCCGGGCCTGATAACCCGGCCAACTGCCGATAGAAAAAGTCCCCGCCGCTGCGTATGCAGCGGCGGGGACTTTTGTCTGTGCGCGAAAGGGGCGTCCCTCGCAATCTGTCAGGCTGCGATGGCCTCGTAGGTCTCGCCGAAGGGGACCGATTCGTCCAACGCCACGGTGTAGCGGCCGGGGTGCAGCCTGGTCACCAGGATGCCGCAGGCCGCGTCCTGGGCTGCAACCTCGATGAGTTCGGCAACTGCTTCTTCCAGGCCCGTGTGGACGTCGCCCGCGGTGGAGAACTCCAGGTCGATCGACCGGACTGCCGGTGCGTCAGTGGCTGAGGAGACGGCGGGGACGTGCTCCATTGTTGCTGTAGTCATGTGTGAACTTCCTGTGTTTCATGCCTGAGGGCCTTTTCATCGTACCTGCTCGTCCGCGCAAATGTCAGATGACTGCTGTTTGGAGTGTCCAAATCCCGTCCGAAGCCAGCCGGACTCGCGGCCTCCCAGTCACAATAGGGCGCGTTGGCGGAGCGTCAGCGCATCGGCAACGATGGGGTGCAAACGTGCAACGTCAGCTCGAAGGGGATCTGGATGAAAATCATGCGCCTGGGTGAAAAGGGCAAGGAGCAGCCGGCAGTCATGGTGCCGTCCGGTCGGTACTACAGCCTCCTGCCGCTGACGCCGGACGTGGACGGTGAGTTCCTGGCATCCGGGGGAGTGGACAAGGTCCGGCACGCGCTGGAAGCCGGATCCCTGCCGGAACTGGAAGGTGTGGCGGCGCTCAGGGTTGGCCCCCCGATTGCCAGGCCCGGCTCGGTGGTGGGAATCGGGATGAATTACGCCGCGCACGCCGCCGAGTCAGGTTCCGCGCCCCCGGAAATTCCGGTGGTGTTCCTCAAGCCGGGCAATACTGTTGCGGGACCGTTCGATGCCGCTCCCATTCCGCCGAACTCCAGCAGGTACGACTGGGAAGTGGAGCTGGGAATCGTCATCGGCAGGGAGGCCTCCTACCTGGAGTCCCCCAGCCAGGCGGAGGACTGCATCGCGGGATACGTCACCGCCAACGACCTCTCCGAGCGTGAGTACCAGCTCCCCGGGGCGGCCGGCCAGTGGACCAAAGGGAAGTCCCTCCCCGGCTCCACGCCGCTGGGCCCCTGGCTGGTTCCGGCAGGCGAGATCGACGGCGGGAACCTGCCGTTGCGGAGCTGGGTCAACGGGGAGCCGCGGCAGGACTCCTGCACCTCGGAGCTCATCTTAGATGCCGCCACCCTTGTCCACCACTGCAGCCAGTACATGCGCCTGGAGCCCGGGGACGTCATCCTGACCGGAACGCCGGAAGGCGTGGCGCTCAGCGGCCGCTTCCCCTACCTCCAGCCGGGTGACGTGGTGGAGGTAGAGGTTGTGGGGCTGGGGCGCCAACGCCTTGGGCTGTTCCGTGCTGGAGAGTCCGGCTAGCCTGCCTTTACTGCCAGGACCGGGCAGTCGGCTTCCAGCAGGATCCGTTGGGAAACGCTGCCCATGATGAGCTTGCCCACCGGTGTCCGACGGCGCAGGCCGATCACAATCAGTTCAGCGTTGTGCTCCTCCGCGGCATCGAGCACCTCTGCGGCGGCATCGTGGCCACGGACCGGCTGCTTGATCACGTGGTCGATGCCCTGGGTGGCCAGGCGGTCCTCAATGCTCTGGATCTCCGGCTCCTGGGCGTAGCGGTTGTCCACCAGCGCGTCCCCCTTGGACGAGTTGATGACCAACAGTTTGGTGTTGCTCTTCCGGGCTTCGTGGATGGCCTGGGTCAGGGCTGCTTCGCCCTCGGGGGTCGGGACGTATCCCACCACGATGGTCATGGTGTCTCCTTCTTGTCTGCGTGGGCCGGGCTGTCTGGGCGGGCAGTGCTGTCCGGGTGGCTATGGCTGCCTGGGCGGGCAGTGCTGTCCGGGTGGCTATGGCTGCCTGGGCGGGCAGTGCTGTCTGCGTGGACACCGCTGCCTGAATGAACTGTGCTGCCCGGGTGGGCGGCACCCTCCGGGTGGACGGGCAGGTCTGCATGCGCGGAGCTGCCGGACGGAGCCGCCGGCCCCGTTTCCGTGGCCGGCACGGGTCCGGCCGCAGCCGGGCGGTTGCGCCGGACCAGCTTGAAGATCAGCGGCCACAGCAGGATGAGTCCCACGATGATGTAGATGACGACGGCGATCGGCTCGCTCCAGAGCCCTGCCGGGTCACCGGCGCTGAGCTGCAGGCTCTTCCGCAACTGGCCCTCGATGCGTGGCCCAAGGATGACGCCAAGGATCAGGGGCAGCACAGGCAGCCCGAACCGGCGCATCATGAATCCCAAAGCCCCCAGCGCAAGCAGGAGGACCAGGTCGAAGGCCTGCAGGTTCACCGAGTAGGCGCCCAGCGTGGCGAAGAACAGGATGCCCGCGTACAGGTACGGCCGGGGGAGCTGCAGGAGCTTGGCCCACAGGGGAGCCAGCGGCAGGTTGATCAGCAGGAGCAGCAGGTTGCCGATGAAAAGGCTTGCAATCAGCGCCCACACCAGGGGGCCCTGGCTGGAGAACAGCTGCGGACCCGGCTGGATGCCGTAGGAGGTGAACGCAGCCAGCATGACGGCGGCAGTGGCGTTGGTGGGCAGGCCCAGCGCAAGCATGGGGGTCAGGGTCCCGGCGGCGGCTGCGTTGTTGGCAGCTTCCGGACCGGCCACGCCCTCGATGGCACCCTTGCCGAACTCCTCGGGGTGCTTGCTGAGGCGCTTCTCCGTCACATAGGAGAGGAACGTGGGGATTTCCGCGCCGCCGGCGGGAAGGGCGCCGAAGGGGAATCCGAAGGCGGTCCCCCGGAGCCAGGGCTTCCAGGAACGGCTCCAGTCCTTCTTGCCCATCCAGGGACGCCCAACCGGAATGACGTGCAACGGGGTGCGGCGCAGGTGGGCCGCAACCCACAAGGCTTCGCCCACTGCGAAGATGGCCACGGCCACCACAACGATGTCCAGGCCGTCCGCGAGCAGCGGCTGGCCGAAGGTCAGGCGGCGCTGGCCGGTCACCGAGTCGATGCCCACCAGGCCGATGGCCAGGCCCAGGGCCAGCGAGGAGAAGCCGCGGAGCCGGGATGAGCCGAGCACGGCCGTGACGGCCAGCAGGGCCAGGACCATGATGGCAAAGTAGCTGGGAGCGCCCAGGCTGACGGCGAACTTAACAACAATGGGGGCGCAGACGGCCAGGAGCGCGGTGCCGATGGTGCCGGCGATGAACGAGCCGATGGCCGCCGTCGCAAGCGCCTGCGAAGCCCGCCCCGCTTTGGCCATTTTGTTGCCTTCGATCGCCGTCACCACCGAGGACGATTCACCGGGTGTGTTCAGCAGGATCGAGGTGGTGGAACCGCCGTACATGCCGCCGTAGTAGATGCCGGCGAACATGATAAAGGCGCTGGTGGGTTCCAGGGCGTAGGTGACGGGCAGCAGCAGGGCCACGGTCATGGCCGGGCCGAGGCCGGGCAGGACGCCGACGGCGGTGCCCAGGATGACGCCGATGACGGCGTAGAGGAAATTCATGGGGGTGAGGGCGGTGGCGAAACCGTCCATCAGTGAGGACCAGACGTCCATCAGAGGATTCCTTCCAGGAGTCCGGCGGGCAGTGCGATGCCCAGGCCGAGGTAGAAGCCGTAGAAGGTCAGCAGGGACAGGGCCACGGAGATGAGCCCGTCACGGATGTAGCGGCGGCTGCCCAGTGCCAGGACGCTGCCCCAGAACAGGACGGTGCCGGAGATGACCCAGCCGGCCCAGTCGATGAGCAGGATGTTCAGGATGAAAGCGCCCGCCAGGGGCAGGATGGTCTTCCAGTCGGCAGGGTGGGTGAGGTCGATGTCCTCGCCGCCCTCCGCTTCGCCCTGGCCGCCCCGGATGACGTTGACGGCCAGCAGGACTGCGCAGGCCACCAGCAAACCGGCCACGATGAACGGAACCGTTTTGGGACCAACCGGGTCCGACTGGGAATACGGGGTTACCAGGCCGTTGGCGTCCAGGAAGACAAGGACGCCAACCGCGCCGAGCAGGAGTGCAACTCCCAGCTCGGCGCGGCCTTTAAGGCCTGTGGTCAGCGAGCTCACGCCAACCCAAGCTTGGTGAGGACGTCCGCCACCCGCTTGTCCTGCTCGGTGAGGAAGGTCTCGAACTCGTCGCCGGTGATGAAGGCGTCAGTCCAGCTGTGGGTCTTCAGCGCTTCCTTCCAGCCTTCGGTTGCGTGCATCTTCTCAAGGGCGGCGATCAGGGAAGCCTTGTCCTCGTCGCTGATGCCCGGAGGGGCCACGATGCCGCGCCAGTTGGTGAACACCAGGTCGATGTTGGATTCCTTCAGAGTGGGGGCGTCCACGCCTTCCAGGCGCTCCTCGCCGCTGGTTGCCAGCACGCGGACTTCGCCGGATTCGATCTGCTGCAGGTACTCACCGGCGCCGGAAGCGGCAAAGCCAAGCTTGTTGCCGAGGATCGCGGGCAGGAGGTCTCCGCCGCCGTCGTAGGACACGAAGTTCACCTTGGTGGCGTCGATGCCAACCGCGCCGGCCAGCTGCATGGGCAGCAGGTGGTCGGGGCCGCCGGGGGAGGAGCCGCCGCCTACGGAAATAGACGCCGGGTCAGCCTTCCAGGCCGCCACCAGGTCGTCGATGGTCTTGTAGGGGGAGTCCTTGCTGACCATGATCGCGCCGGGTTCCTCGATGAGCCGGGCCAGGGGGGTGGTCTCGGTCAGCTTGGATTCGGACTTGTTGGTGTAGCTGGCGCCCACGACGCCCAGCCCCATGAGCATGGTGAGGTCGCCGTTGCCCTTTTCGTTGACCACGCGGGCCAGGCCCACGGTGCCCCCGGCGCCGGCTAGGTTGAAGACCTCGGTGTTGTTGGAGATCTTCTCGTCGTCGAGGACCTTCGCTGCGGCGCGTGCGGTGGTGTCGTAGCCGCCGCCCGGGGTGTTGGGGACCATGATCTGCAGGCCGGTGATAGGTCCGGCGGCGGCGCCGGAGCTTTCCGGGCCGGTGGAGCTCTTGCCGGTGGCACCGCAGCCGGTGGCCATCAGGGCGATGCCGGCGGCGACGGCGGCGACTCGCAATGCGCGGATCTGGCGCATGGTGTTCCTCTTCTCAGTAATGCAATTCTCTACAGGATGATCAGCGGACCTGATCTGTGCTTTCGATGCTAGGCCCGGCAGTGACTGCGATCACTCTTGTGTACGCAGAGAAAGTTAAGTTCATTGCGTTCACGTTTCCGGCACCCCACCACGCCCGGGTCCGTACCGCCCTTCGCCTCGTCGTGCATCGCCCTTTAGGCTGGAAGTTGGCCAGGGAACGGGGCGGACATGGCGGAGCGAAGCGGGCGTTACGGAACCAGGCCGGCAGCATGGATCGGCATCGCGGTGGTCCTGCTCGCGCTGGTCCCGGCAGTCATGCGGGTTGTTGATGGACGGGCGGGCTGGTGGGAGGCGCTGTACATCCTGGCCGGGGCCGGGTTGATCACGTTCCACGCAACCCGGCTGGTGCTGCTGCACCGCGCAGGCCGGATCCCGGGTGCCGGCGCCGGCACCGCCCGGAGTGCCGGCGGGGAAGGGCACGACGGCGGTCCCCGCTGACTGTGCCGCAGGCTGCGGTATAGTTCCGGTACGCCGGGAGGGGGCGGGCGGCGCGCCCCTGTGCCTGCGCGACGTGTGCCTGCGCCCAGGCACCTGAACCACCATTAAAGGAATCCACGCAGTGACGCGACGAAGAGGAATGTCCCTCGCCGGGCAGTACCTTGTGCTCCAGTTGCTGATTGTCCTGGCAGTGCTCGTGGCCGTGGTGGCCATTTCCCTGGCCCAGTCCGCTGCCGCCTTTGAGCGCACCGAGGGCAGGAGGGCGCTCTCCGCCGCGGAGGCGCTCGGCAACAACCCCGCGGTCCGGGCTTTGCTGCCGGAGGCTGAGCCGCGTGTTGGTTCAGCGCTCCCTGCGGTGGCCGAGTCCGTCCGGACCGTCTCCGGATCGTCCCACGTCACGCTCGCAAAACTGGACCGGACGGTGGTTGCCGCCTCCGATCCGGGCCTGCTGGGCAAGCCCATGGAACTCGGAGCCAGCAGGGTCATGGAAGGCCGGGCGTGGACCGGCGTCCTGAACCAGGGCGGAACCGCCGTCCTCTCCGCCCACGTCCCGGTGCTCAACGATTCGGGAAAGATGATCGGCATCGCAGCCATCAGCCGCAACTACCCGTCCACCCTTGAACGGCTCGGCGATGCCGTCCCCAACCTCCTGACCTACCTCGGCGTGGCCAGCGTCCTGGGCGTGGCGGGATCCCTGCTGTTGTCCCGCCGGGTCAAACGCCAGACCCTCGGGATGGAGCCCAGCGAGATCACCGGGCTGGTGGAAAACCGCGAGGCGATGCTGCACGGGCTGAAGGAAGGCGTGGTGGCGCTGGACCCCCATGAGCGCGTCACCGTAGCGAACGACAGTGCCAGGGAGCTGTTGGGGCTGCCGCCGGACTGCGTGGGCAGGAAACTCGCGTCCCTTCCCGTGGACCCGGCGCTCAAGGTGGTCCTGACCCGCGACCAGCCGGACCCGGACCAGCTGGTGCTTGTGGGGGAGCGGCTGGTGGTACTGAACCGCGTGCCCATCCGCTCCCGCGGCCGCAACATCGGCTCGGTCACAACCCTGAGGGACCGGACAGAGCTGTCATCCCTGGAGCGTGAGCTGGGGGCCACCCGGACCGCCACGGACACGCTGCGCGCGCAGGCCCACGAGTTCGCCAACCAGTTGCACGTCATTTCCGGCCTGATCCAGATCGGCGAGTACGATTCCGTGGTCCAGTTCGTTAACGGCGCTACGGTGGACCGGACCAGGCTCAATGATGAAGTGACCAGCCGGATCCAGGATCCCGCGCTCGCCGCACTGCTGATTGCCAAGTCCAGCCTCGCAACCGAGCGCGGCGTGGCACTGCAGCTTGACCCGGAGTCCGCCCTGCGCCCGGTCAGCGACGATTTGTCCCGGGACCTCACCACCGTTGTGGGGAACCTGGTGGACAACGCGTTCGACGCCGTCACCGGGCTTCCGGGGGCAGCCGTCCGGGTGCTTGTGGAGGACAGTGAGGACCACGTCACCGTCACGGTCCGGGACACCGGCCCGGGCGTCCCGGACGAGGCCGTGGAGGACATTTTCCGCCAGGGGTTCTCCACCAAGGAAGCCGGCCCGGCGGACGGACGCGGCTTCGGCCTGGCGCTTTCACGGGTGGTCTGCCGGCGGTCCGGCGGGGACCTCACGGTGGCCAATGACAACGGAGCAGTCTTCACCGCACGATTCAAAAGGGGTGCAACGCAGCCATGATCAAGGTGCTGATCGTCGACGACGACTTCATGGTGGCCAAGGTGCACGCCGGGTTCATCCAGCGGACGCCCGGCTTCGCCGTGGTGGGCGTGGCGCACACCGGCGCCCAGGCCGTGATCGAGACGGAACGGCTGCGGCCCGACCTGGTGCTGCTGGACATCCACCTTCCGGACATCAACGGGCTGGACCTCATGCACCGGCTGCGGGACGTCGCCCCGGAGCTGGACGTGCTGGTGATCAGTGCCGCCCGGGAAGTGGAGACCGTGCGCAAGGCCCTCCGCGGCGGAATCGTGCACTACCTGATCAAGCCGTTTTCCCAATCGGACCTGCAGGAGCGCCTGGAGCATTACCGGAGTGCGTACCAAGGGCTGGATTCAGCCAAGGACGTGGCCGAGCAGTCGGACGTCAACCGGGTGTTCGGCCTGGACCGGACCGAGCGGCCGCTTCCCAAAGGCTGCAGCATCGAGACCCTGAAGCTCGTGGAGGCCACCCTGAATGCCGCCGACGGCGATCTTTCCGCGGCTGAGGTGGCCGAGCAGCTGGGAACGTCCCGGGTCAGCGCGCGGCGTTACCTGGAGTACCTGCACGACGAAGGGACCCTCGACGTGAGGCTCAAGTACGGCGTGGGGCGTCCGGAGCGGCGCTACGTCCTCAAGGGCCAGTAGCGCGCTTACCTGCAGGCAGCGCCTTACGGGCGGGCAGCGCCGCCCGATGCGCGCCCGCAGCCTGCCGGATCAGCGCAGCAGCGTGTCCAGCAGCCGCGCGGCAACGCGTGCAGTCCGGCTGTCCACGTCCAGCGCCGGGTTCAGCTCGGCGATGTCCAGGTGCAGGAGCTTCCCGCTCCAGGCCACCTGCCGGCACACCGCGGCGATCACGGGGAGGGGCACGCCATACGCCGCCGGGGCACTCACCCCCGGCGCCACCGCAGCCGGCAGCACGTCAAGGTCGATGGTCAGGTACAGCACGTCGATCCCGGCAAGGAATTCTGCCACGAAGGTGCGGACACGTTCGGCCTCGCAGTCCTCGTCCAGCAGGTAGCGCACCCCCAGCGTCCGCGCCGTGTCGAAGAGTGCATGCGTGTTGTTGGGTTCGGATATCCCGACGACGGCGTAGCGGAAGTCGCGACCCGCGGCCGCTTCCGCGCGGGCCATCTGCAGGAACGGCGTCCCGGACGTTGCCAGTGGCTCGTCCCGCAGGTCGAAATGGGCGTCAAGGTTCAGGATGCCCAGCCGCTTCCCGCCCCGGACCGCCGCAGAGGCGGCCACCCCCAGGTAGCTCGCGAAGGCGGTTTCATGTCCTCCGCCCAGCACTGCCGTCACCTGCCCGGCGTCGAGCAGTGCCGTGACGGCCCGGCCGGCGCGTTCCTGTCCGGCCTCAAGGTCACCGCCTGACACCACAACGTCCCCGGCGTCGTAGACGGCCCGGTCGAGATGGAACGCCAGCGGCGCCAGGACCTTGCGGATGGCCGCCGGAGCGGCTGCCGCGCCGGTGCGGCCCTTGTTCCGGCGCACGCCCTCGTCGCTGGCGAAGCCCAGCAATGTTGCGGGCCTGGCATCCTCCCCGCCTGGCGCACCTGTCACACCTGCAACACCCGCAGGGCCCGCCGCCCCCGCGGCGCCCTCCGTGCGGGTAGCTGCTGCCCCGCCGTCGAACGCCGTAACTGCCTGCCACCAGCGCCGGTGGGCGGCATCATCGCCGTCGAACCTCCCTTCCCAGGGCCGGGGCGGGAGGTCAATGTCAGGTATCAGGGGGGCCATGCTCCAAGCTCACCGCATGAGGACGGCGAAAACCAGCAGCGCCGCCGTCGCCATGTCCGGTATCCAAGATCGTCAGCGTCCGCCGGCAGCA
Organism: Pseudarthrobacter sp. NCCP-2145; assembly: GCF_023708005.1. NCBI lineage: Bacteria > Bacillati > Actinomycetota > Actinomycetes > Micrococcales > Micrococcaceae > Pseudarthrobacter > Pseudarthrobacter sp. NCCP-2145. The sequence goes on from NZ_BRCG01000019.1 coordinate 46,127, forward strand.
GGGGCTATTGTGGAGCAATCCCTTCCCCCGGGGACCCCATCACCTTGTGTGCCGCACCGGCGCATCATATCCAGGCCGGAGAACAGCCCCGTGTTTGAAGCCCCCAGCATCCTCTTTGCTGCCGCAGGCGCGGCCGTTTTTACCGCAGCTGTCCTCCCCAAACTCCTGCGGAACATGCCGTTCTCCATGCCCATGGTCTTCCTGGGCGCCGGCATGGCGGCTTTCGCCCTGATTCCCACGCTTCCGGACCCGGACCCCATGGCGCACAGCGACTTCGTTGTGCACCTGACGGAGATCTGCGTCATCATCTCGCTGATGGGCGCCGGGCTTGCTTTGGACCGCCCCGTGGGCCGCAAGCGCTGGGCCACCACCTGGCGGCTGCTGGGAATCGCCATGCCGTTGTGCATCATCGCGCTGACCCTGCTGGGCCTGTGGTTCCTGGGCCTCGGCCTCGGCGCTGCCCTGCTGGTGGCCTCCAGCCTGGCGCCTACGGACCCGGTCCTGGCCTCCGAAGTGCAGGTGGGTGAACCCGCGGACCACGACGAGGAGGCCAACAAGGAGGACGAGGTCCGCTTCGGCCTCACCTCCGAAGCCGGCCTCAACGACGGGCTTGCGTTCCCCTTTGTGTACCTCGCCATCGCCATCAGCATCGTGGGCTCATCCCCGCTGGCCTGGTTCCCCGAATGGTTTGCGGTGGATGTCCTGTGGCGGCTGGCCATCGGCGTGCTGCTGGGATTCCTCACCGGCAAGCTCCTGGCACGGCTGTTTTTCTCGGCCGGCGCTGAAAGCCTCCGGCTGTCCAACCACTCGGAGGGCTTCGTAGCCCTGGCCGCAACCTTCCTCGCCTACGGTGTCACCGAGATGATCGAGGGCTACGGCTTCATTGCCGTGTTTGTCTGCGCGGTGACCATCCGCTCCGCCGAGCACACGCACGGTTACCACCGGGTGCTGCACTCCTACGTGGAGCAGCTGGAGCGGCTCCTGACCGTGGTGATCCTGGTCCTGCTGGGCGGTGCGATTGCCCGCGGGCTGCTTGCCGGGATCGGTTGGGCCGAGGTGCTGGTGGCGCTGGCATTCCTGCTCCTGGTCAGGCCACTGGCAGGCTGGATCGGCCTGCTCGGCGGCAAGACCGGACCGCGCGAGCGGATCGCCCTCTCGTTCTTCGGGATCCGGGGGATCGGCTCGCTCTACTACCTCTCCTATGCGCTGGGCAAGGGCGAGTTCGCCGGCCAGGCCGAATGGCTGTGGGCCTTCGTGGGGCTGGTGGTGGCACTGTCCATCGTGATCCATGGCGCCACCACCTCGCCGCTCATGAACCGGCTGGACAAGCTTCGGGAAAAGAAGGCCCGGGCGTTGACAGGCGACGAAGGCCTGGCGCCCAACACTCCCGTGTAGGGCACCAGGCCTTGGTTCGGCGCTGGCCGCGCCGGAGCCCTGCCGCCGCGCAGGTCGCCGGGCCGGGGCTACATGCCCAGTGCGGCCTCGATGGGACCCACCGCGAAGAACAGCAGGAACGCGCCGGCCACGGCCCACATGAGCGGGTGGATCTCCTTGACCCTGCCCTGGACGGTGCGGATCAGGACAAAGGCGATGAAGCCGGCGCCCAGTCCGTTGGCGATGGAGTACGTGAACGGCATCAGGGTGAAGGTCAGGAATGCGGGGATGGCAATGCCCCAGTCCTGCCAGTCGATCCGGCCCACCTGGGACACCATCATGAAGCCCACCACCACCAGGGCGGGGGCAACCGCTTCGAAGGGCACCAGGTTGATGAGCGGGGTGAAGAACATGGCCACCAGGAACAGCAGCCCGGTGACGATTGAGGCCACGCCCGTGCGCGCGCCTTCGCCGATTCCGGCCCCGGCTTCCACATAGATCTGGTTGGAGGATACCGAGGCCCCGCCGCCCACGATCGCGCCGAGGGCGTCCACCTGGAGCACACGGTCGACGTCCGGGATGTTGCCGTGTTCGTCAACTGTCCCGGCCTCGTTGGCCAGGCCCACCATGGTCCCCATGGCATCGAAGAAGATGCTGAGGAGGATGACGAACGCGAGCAGGGTTGCGGCGACGAAGCCCAGGTGCTCGAAAGCGCCGAACGGGTTTGCCTTGCCGATCAGGGACAGATCCGGGGCGGCCCAGCCGGTGAAAGTGGGCGCCACCAGGGACCAGCCCTGCGGGTTGGAGGTCTCGCCGTCGAAGCTCGGCCCGATGTGCAGGGTCATCTCCAGAAGCACCGAAATGATGGTGGAGGTGATGATGCCGATCAGGATGGCGCCCTTGACCTTGCGCACCACCAGCGCGATGGTCAGGACCAGGCCGAAGATGAACACGGCGGTGGGCCAGCCGAGGAGCTTGCCGTCGTAGCCAAGGCCAACGGGCACGGTGGTGCCGGCGACATCGGGGATGCGGCGGACGAAGCCGGCGTTGACCAGGCCGATCAGCGCGATGAACAGGCCGATGCCCACCACGATGGCCGTCTTGAGCCCGTCCGGGACGGCTTTGAAGACGGCGGTGCGGAAGCCGGTCAGGACAAGGATCAGCATGGTAACGCCGGAGAGCACCACCAGGCCCATCATGTCCGGCCACGTCAGCCCCGGGTTGGTGGCCACAGTGACGGCCACGAAGGCGTTGACGCCCAGGCCGGTGGCAAGCGCGAAGGGGTGCTTTGCCCAGGCGCCCATAAGGATGGTCAGGATGCCCGCCACGAAAGCCGTTACGGCGGCTACGGCGGTGAACCCCAGCGTGGTGCCGCTGGAGTCGGGGCCCGAGAGGATCAGGGGGTTCAGCACCACGATGTAGCTCATGGCAAAGAACGTGGCGAAGCCGCCTCGGATCTCGCGGGAAAGGTTGGAACCGCGCTCGGTGATCTTGAAGTACCGGTCCAGGGCAGAGCCTTGCTTAAGCATTAGTCCTCCGGGGAAGTCTGTGGGGATACCTGCATCCTATGGTGGCGGCGGCAGGGCGGCAGGCATTTTCGCCTAGTCTGTAAGGAAGCCAACACAAGGAGCCGCCGCCGCATGCGTCCCATCCGCCAGATCCTGACCCTGGGGCTCGTGCTCCTTGTTTTCGCCGCCGGTGTGCTGGGCCTCGCCGGGCCCGCCTCCGCGCATGATGCCGCCGAGTCCAGCACCCCGTCGGACGGCGCGTCGCTGCCGGCGCCGCCCGAACAGGTCTCGGTGGCCTTCAACAACAAGCCGCTGGGCATTGGCGCGGCGTTCTCCGTTAAAGACGCCTCCGGTGCGGAATGGGCGGAGGGGCCGGTGGACATCGTGGACAACGTGGCATCCCAGAAGCTGAAGGCCGGAGGCCCCGCGGGGGAGTACACCGTGGCCTGGCGGGTGGTCAGCTCGGACTCGCACCCCATCGAGGGGACGTTCGCCTTTACGGCCGCCTCTGCCGGGCAGGGCGCCGCGCCGGCAGCAAGTCCGACGGCGGCGGGTACAGTCCCAGCCCCCGGTACCGGTGCAGGCACCGCCCCCGCCATGGGGACTGCCCAGCCGGGGACCACCGGTGAGCCTGAACAGGTGGGCTCAGGGGAGCCGTTCCAATGGAGCATCGTCATCTTTGCCCTCGTCGCAGTGGGGCTGCTGGCTACCCTTGCCATCCTGGCCCGCCGCCGGCTCACGGCCGGCACGGACGACGAATGATGGCGCGAGCCGGTCACGCCGGGGCCAGCAGCGCCGGGCGGCCTTGGCAGGTCCGGGGCTAGCAGGTCAGGGCCGCAAGGCTTCCGGTGGCAGGCTGGGCAACCGCATCAGGATGCACCCGGGCGGAGATTGCCTGGCCCACCGTCTTGGCCTGGCGCAGGACTTCCTTGGGGGAGGGCGTGATGAGCTCGCCAACTCCCACCAGGTAGATGCCAATGGCCCGCATGGCTGCGGTAAGGTTCCGGCCCACCGCCATGCCGAAATCATTGATCATGCGCCGGAGCTGGCTGTGGGCGCAACGGGTCAGGACAATGTGGTCCGCCACCAGGATTCCTGTAGGCGTATGCACCTCCCACTGCGGGGCTGAAGCAAGCGGCGACCCGCCGTCCACCATGGTCAGCTGGATGGCGCGGGTGGTGTTGCGCACGTCGACGTCGTGGCTGGCGGCGTAGTTCCGCAGGTGCCGCAGGATCTCGTTGCGTTCGCGAAGGCTCACGGAGTCCGCCGCGTCGCACCGCTGGAGGGAAGCTGTGTTGGCCGGTTGCGCGGCGCCTAGGAGGTCCAGTCCGTCCACCACGATCGAGTCCACGCCGCGGCGGCACAACTCGGCAGCCACGGCCAGGCCTGAAAGCCCCGTGCCAATGATCACAGTGGTGGTCTGTTCGGTCCCGGCACTCCCAGGCATGCTTGACACTACAGTTTCCCTCCTTCGAAAGTTTCGGCAGGTGCGGGCGTCCTCGCCCGCTCGCGTCCCGTTACCCCCAAAGCCCGGCCGCAGTGCGTTGCCGGGCAGCTCTGACGGAATGAGGCAGTAGGCGTCCCGGACCAACAATGTCCTGAAGACTACAGAAGATTCGCGGCCAGGGATAGCCCAATCCCGAAACAATTTCGTCCAGGTGAAGGCGCTTTCCCGAAGACTGCCCGCTACCTGTGGATAACCGCTGTTTCCAGCCCCGAAGAGGCTTGCTATGGCAGGGCCTACGGAGAATAGTGAGAAGCGGAAGCGAGCCTTTCTTCCCAGCTCAGGCGGGGGTAGGGGTGCACGTGGAATGGCCTGCTTCTGGCAGAATAGCCGCAACATCAGGCAGTATCGCGAGGAGGCGGCCCCATGGGCGCACAAGAGTTGCATCCGGACCCGCAGGACGGCGGCAGTCCTGCCGCGCCCGAGGGGATCGTAGTCGGCGTCGACGGATCGGACCACGGCCAGTGCGCACTGGTGTGGGCAGCACGCGAGGCACAGCGCCGGCGTCGTCCGCTGCACATCGTCACCGCCTATTCCGTCCCGATCTTCGCGGCTTCCGGCCTGGACGGCGGATACGCCACCGTAGACGACTCCGTCATTCGTGAAGGCGCGGAGGCGATCGTCAAGCAGGCCCTTGAGAAGGTGTCCACCTACGACATCGATGCCACCGCGTCCGTGGAGAACGGCGATGCCTCCGGCGTCCTGCTGGAGATGTCCGAAACTGCTGAGCTCCTGGTGTTCGGCACCCGCGGCCGCGGCGGCTTTGTGGGCAGGCTCCTCGGTTCGGTGAGCAGTGCACTCCCGGCCCACGCGAAATGCCCCACGGTGACGGTGCCCCTGATCTGTTCAGACCGGCTTGGCGAAACAACCGAGGACCGGCACATCAAGGCAGAGCAGGCCAAGGCCGGCCACCAGCGCGTCGAGAACGTGGTGGTGGTGGGCGTGGACGGTTCGGAGCAGGCACGGGTGGCCGTATTGGAGGCAGCAGCCCAGGCTGAACGGCTCGGGGCCACCCTCCGTGTGGTCTGCGCGGTGCCGCAGTACAGCGGCTCCCTGGCGTGGGTTCCCGCCCCCATGGACCGCAAGGCGCTGTTCGCCGACATCCAGGTGACCCTGGACGCCGGAATGGCGTGGCTGCGGAGCCACTTCCCGAACCTGCCCACCGAGTCCGAGCTGAGGGACGGCTCTCCTGTGGACGTCCTGGTGGACGCCAGCCGCCACGTGGAGCTGGTGGTGGTGGGTACCCGTGGCCATGGCGGGTTCACCGGGATGCTCCTCGGCTCAACCTCGGACGGGGTGCTCCACCACGCCAAGGGCCCCGTCATGGTGGTCCCGGACCGGGACGACCCGCGCCTGGCGGACCGTGCCCGGTTTGGGCCGGTACTCGGGGCAGCCTGACCGGATCCCGCCGCAGGGGAGCGCCACGATGGCAACTGACCGTCCAGGAAACGGTGGACGGGACTCCCGCCCTCGGGACGGAAACTCCGCCCCCGTCCTCGTCCTGCGCCTCAGCCAGGTGGACGGCAGCATGCTTCCGCTCGTGGGAGGCAAGGCCGCCAACCTCGGGGAGCTGATCGCAGCGGGACTGCCCGTGCCTGACGGGTTCTGCCTGACCACGGCGGCCTACCGGGAGGCTGCCAGTACTGTCCTGGACGGTGTGCTTGCGGAGCTCGGCCGCCTCCAGGCCGCACTGCAGCCTTCCGATCCGGGCAGGTCCGCCCAGCTCACCATGCTGGCCGGGAGGGCACGGGAGGCCATCCGCGCCCTCCCGGTTCCACCGCGGGCCGCAGCCGCCGTGGAGCAGGCGTATGCGGCCCTGGGCGGGAACACCCCCGTGGCCGTAAGATCCTCCGCCACGGCCGAAGACCTTCCTTCTGCGAGCTTCGCGGGCCAGCAGGACACGTACCTGAACGTGGTGGGCAGCACCGCCGTGCTGGACGCCGTGCGCAACTGCTGGGCCTCCCTCTGGACTGACCGTGCGGTGGCTTACCGGGCAGCGCTGGGCATCGCGCCGGCCCAGGTTGCCCTCGCCGTCGTGGTCCAGCGGATGGTGGACGCAGAGGCGGCCGGGGTGATGTTCACGGCGAATCCCCTGACCGGAAGGCGCAGCGAGGCGGTCATCGATGCAGCACCCGGGCTCGGCGAAGCTGTGGTTTCCGGCGCCGTCAACCCGGACCACTTCGTGGTGGATACGGAAAAGGCACGGGTTATTGAGCGCAAGACCGGTGACAAGCGCGTTATGGTCCGGCCCCTCCCGGGTGGTGGAACGGAGGTTCTGGAGATGCCTGGCCGGGCAGACTCCTCAAGCCTCACAGACGAACAGGCCGTAGGGCTTGCTGCCCTGGGCCTGCAGGCCGAGCGGCACTTCGGCTCGCCGCAGGATACCGAATGGGCCATCGACACGGGCGGTGCACTCTGGCTGACGCAGTCCAGGCCCATCACCACGCTGTACCCCGTACCGCAGAGCCGGTCTGCAGGTGCCGGAACCCGGCTGTACATGTGCTTCAGCCTGGCCCAGGGCCTCACCCGCCCGCTCACCCCCATGGGGCTGGCGTCACTGCGGCTCATTGCCTCTTCGGTGGCGAAGGCGGCCGGGTTTCCCGTTCCCGATCCCCGGCACGGCCCGCCGCCCTACGCAGAGGCAGCCCAGCGCATCTACGTCGACCTCACCACGCCGGTCCGGAGCAGCGTCGGCCGCCGCATCCTCCCCCGGGTCTTCGACATCATGGAGGCCAGGTCCGCCATGGTGGTCCGGGAGGTTTTCGACGACCCGGAGTTTTCGGTGATCCGCAGGACGCCATTTGGATTCCTCCGCCATGTCCTGCCGGCAGCGGCTCGTGGCCGCGTGCCGGAGACGGCGCTCCGTGCGCTGTTCCGGCCCAGGGCGGCGCTCCGCCGCCTGGACTCCTTCACCCGGCACTATGCCGAGGACCTGGAGCTTGGCGCAGGAGCAGGTCCCCTTGATCGGCTTGACCACGCGGAGCGGCTCCTGGAGGGCAGGCTCTTTGCCATCGTGCCCGCGGTCCTGCCCCTGCCCGCGGTGGGATTCGCCATGCTGTGGCTGGCGGGAAGGCTGATCGGAGGACAGGACCGCCGGAAGGACCTCGAAATGGTGCTCCGCGGCCTGCCTCGGAACGTGACAACCGAGATGGACCTCGAGCTGTGGCGCCTTGCCGCGGCTGCAAAGGACGACAGGGACTCACGGGCGGCCCTGGAGTCGCGGGAACCGTCCGCGCTCGCAGCGGACTTCAAGGCCGGCACCCTGCCCCCTGCCCTGCACGCAGGCCTGGTGCGGTTCCTCGACCGCTACGGGCACCGGGCCGTGGCCGAAATCGATGTTGGCATGCCCCGGTGGTCGGACGATCCCACGCACATCCTGGGCGTCCTGGCCAACTACCTGCGCCTCACGGATCCCGCCATGGCACCGGACGTCCAGTTCAGCAGGGCCCAGGCTGAGGCGGAGGCGGCCGTGCAGCAGCTTGTTGGGGAGGCACGCCGCCGAGGGCGGGCCCGTGCGCTGGTGGTGGGCGCGGCCCTTTCCCGGGCCAGGCTGTTCGCCGGGCTGCGGGAAATGCCCAAATACCAGCTTGTCCTGGGTTTGGCGGAGGTGCGGAAACAGGTGGCCCTGGTGGGAGCCGCGCTTGCATCCGAGGGCAGGCTGGAGAGCCCGGAAGACATCTTCTTCCTCGATTTCGGTGAGGCCAGGCAGGCCCTCCAGGGCCCGGACCCGCAAGGTTCCCGGACACTGCGCGGACTCGTGGTGGACCGGCGGGCCGCTTACGCCACCGAGCTTGGCAGGCGCCATATCCCCAGGGCCCTGCTCTCGGACGGCACCGAACCCGAGGTGCTGTACGCCGCCGCACGTGTCGCGGCGGGCAGCGCCACATTGTCCGGCAGTCCGGCATCGGCGGGATCGGTCACCGCCCGGGCCCGCGTCATCCTGGACCCTGTGGGCGCCCACCTCGAACCCGGGGAGATCCTGGTGGCTCCGTCCACCGATCCGGGGTGGACCCCCTTGTTCCTGACCGCCGGCGGCCTGGTGATGGAGATGGGCGGGCCCAACTCGCACGGCGCCGTGGTTGCCCGGGAGTACGGCATACCGGCGGTGGTGGGGGTGCCGGAGGCCACCGTCCGGCTTGCCACGGGACAGAGAATAACGGTCGACGGCGGCGCTGGAACCATCGTGCCCGGATAGGCCCCGCGTGCCCCGCACCTGCCTGCAGGCAGGTGTGGGGAGCCGTGCCGAGGCGTACCCTTGAGCTATGGACTCCCATCAAGGAGACGGCCGGACAATGAACCACCGGAATGTGGGCGCCCCGATCATAACCGGGGCCGCAAAACAGCGCCGGAACCGTGCATGGCTGCGCTGGGTTCCTGCCGTGGCCGCACCGGCAGTGATCGCGGCCGGAGTGCTGGTGGGATCCATCCCGGCACGCGCCGGCGACGCCCTGGCGGACAAGACCCCGGCTGAGGTGATTGCCCTGCTCGCCGGCAACAGGACACACACCTTCTCCGGCACGATTGAACAGGTTTCCGAACTCGGATTGCCGGAACTGCCTGCAACGGGTCCGGGTTCCGGTCCTGCATCGGATGACCCCGCCGCGTCCGCGATCGAGATGCTCACCGGTGAGCATACGGCCAGGGTCTTCATGGACGGCAAGGCCAAAGTCCGTCTCCAGGTGGTGGACCGGTTCGCCGAGCGGAACGTCATCCGGCGCGACGACGATGTGTGGTTCTACTCCTCCAGGGACAACTCAACAACGCACCTGACGCTGCCCGCCCATGCCCGCGACCTCCCGCTGGAAGACCAGGCCCTGCCCGGAACCAGCCCGGACAGCACCAGCCCGGACAGCACCGGCCCTGAAATCACCGTGGTCCCGCCGACGCCCCAGGAGCTCGCGGCGAAGTTCCTCGCCGCAGCCGACACCACGACTGCCGTGTCCGTGGGCCCGGAGGTCCAGGTTGCCGGGCGCGCTGCCTATATCCTGCTCCTCGAGCCACGCACCAGCGGCACCCTGGTGGGCATGATCGCCATCGCCGTCGATGGAGAAACCGGTATGCCGCTCTCCGTGGAGGTAACGGCCCGCGGGGGTGGGGAGCCTGCTTTCAGGACAGGTTTCACCAGCCTGTCGCTTGATGCACCGGATCCCGCCCTGTTCAACTTCGTGCCACCGCCGGGCAGTACCGTTGAAGAGCTTCAGATCCGGCATCCTGCACACCCGCCCGTTGGCCCAGGGTCCCCCGGCTACCCGGGCACCCACACCGAACCGGACCAGCTGGAGGCCGGCATCAAGGACAAGGCCGGCTCCTACCTGACCGGGACCGGCTGGGAAACGGTTGTGGAACTACCGGCGGACACCGGTGCCGGTGCAAAGCTCAGCACCGCGCTGGCGCAGAATCCGCTGCTCGCCCAGGCAGCCGCCGTCGTTCCCGGCGGGCGGCTCCTCTCCAGCGCACTCTTCAACGTCCTGCTGACCGATGACGGCCGCGTCTTTGCGGGCATGGTCCCGGCTGACAGGCTGCACGCCGCATCCTCCGCCTCGTGACGGGACCCGCAGGGGTTCCGGGACGGCGGACGTGCGGCCTGACCATCGAGACGCAGGGCCTGACCAAGCGCTTTGGGCAGCAGGTGGCCGTGGACAGCCTGGATCTCGCGGTGCCGTCAGGCGCGGTCTTCGGGTTCCTGGGCCCCAACGGCTCGGGAAAGACCACCACCATCCGGATGCTGCTGGGCCTCGCGGCGGCGTCCGCCGGGACCGTCAGGCTGCTGGGCAAGGAGATGCCCGGCAGCTTCCAGGATGTCCTGCCACGGGTGGGGGCCCTGGTGGAGGGGCCCGCCTTTTATCCGTTCCTTTCGGGGACCGCGAACCTCCACCGGCTGGACGCCGCCGGCCGGCACGCGGATCCCGCCACCCGCCGGGAACGGGTGGGTTTGGCCCTGGAACGGGTAGGGCTTGGCCACGCCGCCGGCAAGCGGGTCCACGCGTATTCGCTGGGCATGAAGCAACGGCTGGGCATCGCCAACGCCCTCCTGTCTCCCCGCGAGCTTCTGGTGCTGGATGAACCAACGAACGGACTGGACCCGCAGGGCACCCGTGAAGTGCGGAACCTGGTCCGGTCCCTGGCAGCCGACGGGACCACCGTTTTCGTCTCCAGCCACCTGCTCGCCGAAGTTGAACAGATCTGCACGCACGCGGCCGTCATGAGCGCGGGCCGCCTGGTGGCGCAGGGCCCGCTGGCCGAACTGCGCCGGTCCGGCAGTTCGCGCCTGCGCCTGGTGACCCCGGACGCGGGTCCGGCGTCGTCGGTCCTGGCCGCGCTGGGACTGTCACCGGAAACAGGGGCGGCCCAGCCGGACGGGGACGTGCTCCTGGCTGCCTTGGCAACGCCGGGATTCCAGTCGGAGGCCGGGGCGGGGCAACCCGCCGCGGAGGACATTGTTGCGGCACTCGTCAAGGCAGGCGTCCGCGTCCGCGGTTTCGCGGTGGAACGGGAGAGCCTTGAGGACCGGTTTGTTGAACTGACGGGGGAGGGGTTCGACGTTGCCCAGTAGTGTGCCGGCGGAGGCGGAGGTTGTGACGGCCGTGGCGGGGCCGCGGGGAGCCGGCCTGTCCCTCCTGTTGTCCGAAATCGCGGTCCTGTTCCGGCGGCGCCGAACCTGGGCCCTGCTGCTCGCGCTGGCCGCCATTCCGGTGCTGATTGCCGTGGCCGTGAGGGTCTCATCGGCGGTTCCTCCCGGGCGCGGCCCGGCCTTCCTGGACCGGATCACGCAGAACGGCCTGTTCGTTGCGTTCACCGCCATGCTGGTGTCCGTCCCGCTGTTCCTGCCGCTCACGGTGGGCGTGGTGGCGGGGGATACCATCGCGGGCGAGGCCAACCTGGGAACGCTGCGGTACCTGCTCGTGGCGCCGGCGGGCCGGGTCCGGCTGCTGCTGGTGAAATATGCCGGCGCCCTGGCGTTCTGCCTCGCAGCGCCCCTCACCGTTGCCCTCGCCGGCGCTGCCATCGGGGCCGCCCTTTTCCCCGTGGGCCCCGTGACCCTGCTGTCAGGTGATGTCATCGAACCGCCTGAGGCCGTGCTCCGGCTCCTCCTGATCTCGGCGTACCTGGCCGTTTCCCTGGCCGGGCTGTCCGCCATAGGACTGTTCCTGTCCACGCTGACGGTGGTTCCGGTGGGTGCCATGGCCGCCACTGTGGTGCTCTCGGTGGTGTCCCAGGTCCTTGACCAGCTGCCGCAGCTCGAGTGGCTCCATCCGTGGCTGTTCAGCCACTACTGGCTGGGCTTTGGGGACCTGCTCCGCCAGCCGGTGCTGTGGGACTCGTTCGCCAGCAATGCGCTGCTGCAGGCGGGATACGTGGCCGTGTTCGGCGCACTCGCCTACGGACGGTTCGTCACCAAGGACGTCCTGAGCTGAACGGAGCCGGGAAACCCGGCCGAATCCTCAGGCGTGCTGGTGCGCCTCGTGTTCTGAATGGCTGGCGGGCTCCAGCTGGAAGGTGCAGTGGTCGGTATCGAAGTGCGAGCCCAGGCAGGTGATCAGCTTGTCCAGCAACTGGTCGGCGCCGCGGGCGTTGAGCACACCGTCCTCCACCACCACGTGCGCCGAGAAGACCGGGACGCCGGACGTGATGGTCCAGATGTGGATGTCGTGCACGTCAGTAACGCCCTCCACGGAAAGGATATGCTCGCGGATCATCTGCACTTCCACGCCCTTGGGACTGGCCTCCAGCAGCACATCCACCACGTCGCGGAGCAGGCTCCAGGCCCTGGGCAGGATCATCAGGGCGATCACGACGGACGCGATGGTGTCCGCCGCCTGGAATCCGGTCACCATGATCACCACAGCCGCAGCGATGACGGCGAAGGAACCCAGCAGGTCACCCAGGACCTCCAGGTAGGCGCCCCGCACGTTGAGGCTCTCCCGGTGCGCTCCGCGCAGGATCATCAGGGACGCCACGTTTGCGGCAGCGCCCAGGATGGCGGCGAACAGCATGATGTCCGTCTGCACTTCCGGCGCAGCGCCGATCCTGCGGATCGCCTCGCTGAAGATGACCACCGAGATCACGATCAGGATCAGGGCATTTGCCAGCGCAGCCAGCACCTCGGCCCGCTGGTAGCCGTAGGTCCGCTGATCGCTGGCGGGCCGCCCCGCAATCCAGGCAGCCAGCAGGGCAATGGTCACCCCCGCCGCGTCGGAGAGCATGTGGCCGGCGTCGGCAAGCAGGGACAGCGAACCCGAGAGGACCGCGCCGATAACCTGGACCAGGACCACGGCGAGCGTGATGGCAAGGACGGCAATGAGCCGCTTCCGGTGCCGGCCTGTTGCGGTGATGCCGTGGGTGTGGCTGTGGTCGTGTCCCATGCCTACAAGGCTAGCCCCAGCCGAGCTCGTGCAGCCGGTCGTCGTCAATCCCAAAGTGGTGGGCAATTTCGTGCACCACCGTCACGGCCACCTCGTGGATGACGTCCTCCCGCGACACGCAAAGGTCCAGGATGGGCTCCCGGAAAATGGTGATCCTGTCCGGCAGGGACCCGGCGTCCCACCAGGAATCCCGCTCGGTCAAGGGGACGCCCTCATAGAGTCCCAGCAGGACGGTGTCCGGGTGCTCCCCGGGCTTCGGGACGTAGTCGTCCTCGATGAACACCGCAACGTTGTCCATGGCGCGGGCCAGCTTGTCCGGGATGCTGTCCAGGGCATCCTGGACAGCGGCCTCGAACTCGTCCTCGGACATGGTGAAGCGGAGGGGTTCGCTGGGGCCCTCATGGGCTGCGGGCAGGCCCGGCGGCAGGCTGGCTGGCATATTCCGACTCTAGCGGGAATTGGCCGCCCCGGTCCTCTGGTCCCGGCTCCTGCGCCGGGTCAGCGCCACGCCCACCAGGCAGACCAGGCCGCCCACCAGGCCCAGGAAGGCAGGAACCTCGCCCAGCAGGAGCCAGGAAATCAGGATGGTGGTGCCGGGCACCAGGTAGGTGGTGGCCGCCAGCTTGCCGGCGTCCACCAGCGAGAGCGCGTACGCCCAGGTGGTGAAGGCAATCGCCGTGGGAAAGATTCCGAGGTAGGCCAGCCCCCACGTTGCCGCCGGCGGCGCCGCCTGCAGTTCGCTGACCAGCTGGCCCGCGAAGGGCAGGCAGCAGAGCGCACCCACCAGGATCCCGAACCACGTGGCCTGGGCGGCAGGAAACTTGCGCAGCACCGGCTTCTGGATGATGACGCTGACGGCGGCGAGCACGGCGGCAAGGAGGCACAGCAGCACACCTGCCACGTCCGTCGTCGCGCCTTCCCCGGGCGCGGAGGACTGGGCTGATCCGAAGGCGATCAAGGCCACGCCGGCGAACGCCACCAGGCTTCCGATGATGAGCCACCGCGGGAAGCCCTCCTTGAGGAAGATGCCGGCCATGATGGCCACCAGGATGGGGTTCACGTTGATCAGCAGGGCGCTGGTGCCCGCGTCAAGCACATGCTCGGCGGCGTTCAGCGCCACGTTGTACCCGCCGAACCACATCACCCCGTAGGCCAGGATCGGCCACCACTCCCGGCCCTTGGGAAGGAGCCGGGTCTTCACCAGTTGGGGCAGCACCAGCAGGGAGAGGACGACGGCGGCAATCGCCAGCCTGCCAAGCGTCAGGGAGCCGGGGGAGAAGTGGGGACCGATCGCCCGGATGCCCACGAAGGCGGACGCCCAGAGGACCACGGTGACCACCATGGCAGCCACCCCAAGTGCCTTGACCGGGGTTGCTGCGGTGTGGGGCGGTGCGGTGGCAGCCCGGTTGGCGGGGCTGGTTGAAGGCATGCAGCAAATCTATCCGGCTGCAAGGGCAGCTGGCTGGCGGAAATCGGCCACGTCTGGGCAACTTCCTGCCAAAAGACTCCGCCCAGGGGCTATTGCGGCGCCGCCCATTCCAGCAGGCGTTCCACGGGCCACGTGGTGATGATCCGGTCCGCGGGGACGCCGTTCTTTTCCGCGCGCTCGGCACCGTACTGCAGGAAGTCGAGCTGGCCGGGTGCATGGGCATCGCTGTCGATCGAGAACAGGCAGCCGGCGTCCAGGGCGAGCTGGATCAGGGGATCCGGCGGGTCCTGGCGTTCCGGCCGAGAGTTGATCTCCACGGCGACGTTGTGTTCCGCGCACGCCGCGAACACTGCTTCTGCATCGAAGTCGGACGGCGGCCGCGTACCGCGCTGCCCCTCCACGAGGCGCCCGGTGCAGTGGCCCAGGACGTTGGTGTGCGGGTCCTGGATGCCGCCGAGCATGCGGCGGGTCATGGTCCTGCTGTCCGCGCGCAGCTTTGAATGGACGCTGGCAACCACAATGTCCAGGCGGTCAAGCAGTTCCGGGTCCTGGTCCAGTTCCCCCGATTCCAGGATGTCCACCTCGATTCCGGCGAGCAGCCGGACCGGCCTGCCCGGCTGGCCGCCGTCGCTTGGAACGGGGCCGGCATTGATTGCCTCCACCACGTCCAGCTGCCGGAGCAGGCGTTCGGCGGAAAGCCCGTTCGCAATGGTGAGGTTGGGGGAGTGGTCTGTGAGGGCGAGGTATTCCCTTCCCAGCACCCCGGCGGCAGCCACCATCAGCTCGATGGGGGAGCCGCCGTCGGACCATTCACTGTGGCTGTGCAGGTCTCCCCGCAGCATCCCGCGGAGTTCCTCCCCTCCGGACGCCAGCGGCGCGGCACCCTTTTCCCGGAGATCCGCCAGGTACTCCGGAACCTGGCCCTCCACCGCCTGGCGGATCACCTGGTAGGTCCGGTCGCCGATGCCCTTCATCGATTTCAGCCGGCCGTTTCCGGCGCGCGCGGCCACTTCCTCCGGCGGCAGCGCGCTGATGGCCGCCGCTGCCTTGCGGAATGCCTGGACCTTGAAGGTGGCAGCGCGTCCGCGCTCCAGCCAGAAGGCGATCTCATTGAGTGCTGCTACGGCATCCATTCGTCCATCTTCACCCGTCCCGCCCGCTCCGTGCCGGTGTTTTTCGCCGATTTTGGATAATTCCTGCCTAGGCCCTATAGTTTTAGAGTCCAGTTCGGAGAAACGCAAAGGACAAAGACGGAAAGCCCAGCTTGACGCCTTTTTATTTTGTTCCGGACGGGTTCTGGCCCCCATCGTCTAGCGGCCTAGGACACCGCCCTTTCACGGCGGCGGCACGGGTTCGAATCCCGTTGGGGGTACGCAAGGAACTGGTCAAACAGGCAGAAAATGTCTGGTAGGCTGGAAGCCTTGAAAAAAGCGGTAGAGATACCGCGGAAGCAAGAAACGCAAGGCCCTGTAGCGCAGTTGGTTAGCGCGCCGCCCTGTCACGGCGGAGGTCGCGGGTTCAAGTCCCGTCAGGGTCGCTCTGATTGTTGGAAGAGATTCCGGCTGTCATGGTGACTAGTCACCTAGGCTCTGTAGCTCAGTTGGTAGAGCGTTCGACTGAAAATCGAAAGGTCACCGGATCGACGCCGGTCGGAGCCACCACTGGGAAGCATCAGTTCTTCGGAACTGGTGCTTTTCTTATTTTCCGGGCCTACAGTTATAGGGCCGCACGGAGCTACGTCTCGATCCGGCATCAAAACCCCACGGGCCCGGCCATCCTCCCGCCGATGGCTTTTCAGGTTCCGTAAACTTGCAGGCTGCACCGCCGCGGACACGCGGCACCAGCACAACAAAACACCCGAACAGACGAACGTACACGAGACGAATCTGCACAAGCAGTCTGAGCGCCTACAGCGCATAAGGAGAAACTGGGAATGTCCGCCTCATCCGGCACCAGGACCATCAGCCAACCACCCGGGGAAACACCTCCCGCCGTCAAGAAGGAGGAGGAACAGCCCCCCCAAACCGACGGCCCGCAGCTCGCGCGGTGGGTCTTCTGGCCGGCAGCCGCCGTCATCATCGTTTTTGTCCTCTTTGCCACGATCTTCCCGGCGGCTGCCACCGATCTGTTCACCGCCATCCAGGGCAACGTCATTCGGTGGTTCGGCTGGTACTACGTTGCAGCCGTTGCGCTCTTCGTGGTGTTTTCACTGTGGATCGGACTCAGCCGCTACGGCGATATCAAGCTGGGCCAGGACGATGACGAGCCCGAGTTCTCGGTGGTGTCCTGGTTTGCCCTGCTCTTCGCGGCGGGCATGGGCATCGGCCTTGTCTTCTTCGGTGTGGCCGAGCCCCTGAACCACTTTGCCGCGCCCCGGCCCGGCGTCGAAGGTTCCCCGTTGGAGCTTGCCCAGCAGGCGATGACGCAGACCTATCTCCACTGGGGCCTCCACGCCTGGGCCATCTACGTCGTGGTGGGTGTATCAATCGCCTACGCCGTGCACCGCAGGAACCGCCCCATCTCCATCCGCTGGACGCTGGAGCCGCTCCTGGGCCGCAAGCGCGTTTCCGGCGGCTGGGGCAACCTGATCGACATCGTGGCCCTGGTAGGCACCCTGTTCGGCGTTGCCACCTCACTGGGCCTCGGCGTCCTGCAGATCTCCGCAGGACTTGAGCAGGCCAACATCGTCCAGGCCACCACCATGACGCAGATCGGTCTGATCCTCTGCATCATCACGCTGACCATCATTTCGGTGGTATCGGGCGTGGGCAAGGGCATGAAGTGGCTCTCCAACACCAACCTGGTCCTGGCCGCGCTGCTCATGCTGGTGGTGCTGTTCACCGGCCCCACGCTGTTCCTGCTGCGCGAGTTCGTGCAGTCGATAGGCCACTACTTCCAGAACGTCGTAGGCCTGACGTTCAACACTCTCGCCTTCTCCGGCGCTGAGGGCGAGGCGTGGCAGGCCGCCTGGACCACCTTCTACTGGGGCTGGTGGATCTCCTGGGCGCCGTTCGTGGGCATCTTCATCGCCCGCATTTCCAAGGGCCGCACCGTCCGCCAGTTCGTGGCCGGCGTCCTCCTGGTACCCACCGCCATGGGCTTCCTGTGGTTCTCCGTCCTGGGCGGCGCCGCCATCCACCGCGAACTGTTCGGCAGCGGCGGGCTCATTGGCGACGACGGCACCGTGGACACCGAGGGCGCACTGTTCAACCTGCTGGGCAGCCTGCCCGGCGGGGTTGTCCTTACCGTGGGTGCAATCCTCCTGATCGCCATCTTCTTCATCACGTCGGCGGACTCCGGTGCGCTGGTGATGGGCATGATCTCCACCGGCGGCGACGTGGAACCCAGGAACTGGCTGCGCATCTTCTGGGCGCTGGCCGCCGCGGCCGTTGCCATCGCCCTGCTCCTGGCCAATGGACTGCAGGCGATCCAGACCGCCGCCATCCTCACCGCCGTGCCCTTCAGCGTGGTGATCATCCTGATGTGCATCTCCACGGCCAAGGCCTTCCACCGGGAACACGAGACCCTGATGCGCGCACAGCGCAAGCTGGCCCGCGACCAGATGGCGGCCCATGTCACGGAGCAGGTCCAGGACTCCATGCATGACTCCGTCCAGGAGCATTACCAGGAGCACGTGGCCGAACAGATCCACGACTCTGTCCAGGAGCACTACCAGGAGCACCTGGCGGACCAGGTGCAGGACCAGGTCAGCGAAGCCGTGGAGGCGCAGCTGAGCGAACGCCTGGCCGCAGGCGAGGCCGCGGACCCGGCGCCGGGAGGACAATCCAGGACGTAGTCAAAGCACCGGACGTAGCCGGTTCCGGCCCCTCAGGGAGGCACCAGTCCAGCCGGACGGGTGCCTCCCTTTTTGTGCCCGGGCACCGGACCGGAGCCCGGGCAAGAGGTGGCATTTCTCACCTTTGCACCCCCTCGAAGGCAACATTTGATCTCGGCGGAAGGTTGTGGCACGCGCGCGTCAGGGGTTAGGTGTAAGCGCTTGCGCAAAATCGGCCCAGCCCCGGAAAGGGGTGATGAAACCTGGTTTGATCTCTCCCTCGGAGGCTGCTTACGGTGGAGCCACGGCCAGGAAAGCACCACAGTTCCGGGCCTCTTCTACGGGGACCACCCAACCCCGTTTTCCCCTTGATACAACGGCGTCCCCGATGACGCCTGCCGTGTCGCCGGGGGCCGCCGGAGTTCGAAGGGCATGGGCATCCGCCCGTCTTCCACGAATAGTTTCAACTCCGCGAGAAGAGCAACAATGCACAAGCACCCCCAATCACCCCGGATGCTGCGGTGGCGCCCCGCCGCCGCAGCACTGGCCACAGCCGTTGCTGCCTCGGCCTTCCTGGCCGTTCCCTCAGCCCAGGCCAACGAGCCGGCCGATCCGCCGGCCGCCGAGCAGATGCCGGCGCCCACCCCCGGTTTCCCCCTCCCCACGGAACACACGCAGGAAGCCTTCGACCCGGCGTCGGACTTCACCTCCAAGTGGACCCGCGCCGACGCCAAGCAGATCATGGCGCAGAGCGACCCCACTGTTGCCCCTGGCGAGAACTCCATGAGCCCGGACGTCACCATGCCGGAGATCCCCGAGGATTTCCCCACCATGAACGAGGACGTGTGGGTCTGGGACACCTGGTCACTCACCGACGAAAACGCGAACCAGATCAGCTACAAGGGCTGGGACGTCATCTTCTCGCTCGTTGCTGACCGCCACGCCGGCTATGGCTTCGACCAGCGCCACTGGAACGCCCGCATCGGCTACTTCTTCCGCAAGACCAACGCCGACCCGGCCAAGGACAAATGGAACTACGGCGGCCACGTCTTCGCCGATGGTGCGTCCATCGGCAACACCGAATGGTCCGGCTCCACCCGCCTGATGCAGGGCAACCACGTGAACGTGTTCTACACGGCCACCACGTTCTACGACATTGCCGAACGGAACGCAGGCGGCGGCGGCATCGCCCCGGATGCGTCCATCGCCAAGGCCCTGGGCAAGATCCATGCAGACGAGAATGGCGTCACGTTCGACGGCTTCGAGCACACCAACCTGCTTGAGCCTGACGGAAAGATGTACCAGACCAAGCAACAGAACCCGGGCTTCGCCTTCCGCGACCCCTACACCTTTGCCGACCCTGCCCACCCCGGCAAGACCTTCATGGTCTTCGAAGGCAACACCGGCGGCACGCGCGGCGAGTACGAGTGCAAGCCCGAAGACCTCGGTTACCGCCCCGGCGATGCCAATGCCGAGTCCGTTGACGAAGTCAACAGCAGCGGAGCCTACTACCAGACAGCGAACGTGGGCCTGGCAGTTGCAGACAACAAGGACCTGACCAAGTGGTCCTTCCTGCCGCCGATCCTCTCAGCCAACTGTGTGAACGACCAGACCGAGCGTCCGCAGATCTTCATCCAGAATGAGGGCGGCAAGAACAAGTACTACCTGTTCACCATCAGCCACCAGTTCACGTACGCCGCCGGCATGCGCGGCCCGGACGGCGTCTACGGCTTCGTCGGCGACGGCGTCCGCTCGGACTACCAGCCGATGAACAACAGCGGCCTGGCCCTGGGCTCGCCCACGGACCTGAACCTGCCGTCGGAGTCCCCTGAGGCACCCACCCCGAACCAGAACGGCCGCCAGTTCCAGGCGTACTCCCACTACGTGCAGCCCGGCGGGCTGGTCCAGTCGTTCATCGACAACGTGAACGGCGTACGCGGCGGCTCGCTGTCACCCACCGTGAAGATCAACTTCCGGGACGGCATCTCGCAGGTGGACCGCAGCTTCGGCCAGGACGGCCTTGGCCCGTTCGGCTACCTGCCCACCAACCTCCGCGTTGGCGGCGAGGGCCACTACAAGTAAATCCGACTGCCCTTGAGTGCAGTCCAGCTACAGGCAGGGACGTCCGGATCACGGGCGCCCCTGCCTGCTGCCGTTAAGGCACCGCCGGGGATAGGGTGGGATCAACAGAAGGGGGAGTGCCTGATGGAATACCAGAACTCACAACCCAGCCAGGGGCTACAGCAGCGTGCCGCGCCGGTTCCCGTACCCGGCCCCGGCCGGACCGTTATTTCCGAGACAGCCGTCGCCAAGGTGGCGGGCATAGCAGCCCGTTCCGTCCCCGGTGTCTATTCCTTGGGCTCTGTCCCGTCACGCGCACTGGGCGCCATCCGCGACGCCGTTGGCAGCTCCGACCATGCCGCCGGGGTGCGGGCCGAAGTCGGCGAAACGCAGGTTGCCGTGGACATCAGCCTTGTGGCCAGCTACGGGACACCGCTCCACTCGCTCGCCAACCAGGTCCGCGCCGCTGTCTACCGGGCGGTGGAGGAACTCGTGGGGCTGCAGGTGATCGAGGTTAACGTTGAAATCACTGACGTCTACATTCCCCCTCCGGTCAAACCCGCCGTTTCCGGACCGGCTGACGTTTCCGGCAGTGC
Source organism: Pseudarthrobacter sp. NCCP-2145 (assembly GCF_023708005.1). Classification (NCBI taxonomy): domain Bacteria; kingdom Bacillati; phylum Actinomycetota; class Actinomycetes; order Micrococcales; family Micrococcaceae; genus Pseudarthrobacter; species Pseudarthrobacter sp. NCCP-2145. The sequence goes on from NZ_BRCG01000019.1 coordinate 66,737, forward strand.
CGGAAGGGAGGCGCTGCTGTGAACCTCACCGTGGCCGGCGCAGCAATGGGCGCGTTCGTCGCCTTCATGTCCCTCCAGTTCGGGCTATGGGGCTTCCTGGTTTCCCTCCTTTTCATGGCCATCGGGGCACTGCTGGGCCGGGCCGCCGAAGGGAAGCTGGACCTGCGCGGGGTCATGGACGCCATCATCGGCCGGCGCTCGTCCTCATGAGCTCCACAGCCCCGGCCGTCCGGGGCCAAGAGCTGAGCGGCCACAACCGCATCAGTACCCAGGCCCTGACAAGCCTCGCCAAAGCCGCAGCAGCCCAATTCCTCGGCGTGGAAGCCGACGACGTCCGCGCTGACTGGTCGGACGACGACGGCATGCTGGCGCTGTCCCTCGTCGCGCCCATCAGCATGCCCCCGCTGAGGGCGGTGGTCCTGGATCCCTTGCGCGTCGCGGGAACAGGAGGTTCCATTTGGGACCGGACCGTCAGGGCAAAGGCGGGAATCCTTGCCACGGTGGCGGAGCTTAGCGGTTCCGGGTTGAGCCGCGTGGACATCAGGATCACCGGGGCAAAGATCAGTGAAGGGGGGCGCGTGCGATGAGCCGCCGCGTTGAGGGCCAGGGCCCGGACATGGACCGGATACTGCGCCGTGAAACCCGGTCATCGCGTGCTGTGGTGGCCACCGCAGCCGCCGTCCTGGTCATGGTCCTTGCGGCCTACGGACTCCTCGAAGCAGCAGTCCATGCCATAGGGCAACCGGCCTGGCTGATCGAGCCGCAGGTGGCAGCAGAGCGCCTGGTTGCGCTGCCGGCGGGAATCCCTCCCTTGCTGCTGGGCGCCATTGGAGCGGTACTGGCAATGGCCGGCCTGGTCTTCCTCCTTAATGGGGTTCTGCCCGGACGCCGCGCCCGCCACCTTATGGGTGGCGGCAGGGACGCCGCAGGCCCGGCCGTTGTGGTGGACGATGAAGTCATTGCGTCCTCGCTGGCACGGCGTGCCCGCCTTGCTGCAAACGTCACGCCGGAACAGGTCATGGTGGTGGTCTCAAGGCGGCAGGTAGTGGTGAACGTCCGGCCCACCTCCGGCGTGCCTGTGAACCAGGACGCGGTCCTCGCGGCAGTCCGGAGCGAAGTGGATGCCATGGCGCTGGATCCCTTGCCCGAGGTGCGGGTGAACGTGGCAACCTCCGGAGTGATCGGCGCATGAACAGTACCCCCACCCTTCTCAACCGGATCCTGGTCGCGGCCCTGGGACTGCTGCTGCTTGGAACGGGCGTCCTGCTGATGTTGCTGGCGGCAGTGCCCGCGGTGGGCTCCTGGTGGCGGTCCTGGTCCGCGGACGCATGGAGCGGAATCAACGCGGCGTTCAACGCAACCCGGTTTCCGGGACGGCCCGAAAGCTGGCTGTGGATCCTGGTGGCGCTGGCCCTGCTGGTGGTTATCGGCCTCATGGTGGCCTGGGTTGCCCAGCAGGGCAAAGGACGGGCCGATGTGCTGGCCGTCGAGTACGATCCCGGTGAGGTCCCGGGAGACGTGCGGATCGGCGGGGGAGTGGCTGAGCAGGCGCTGAAACATGCCCTCGCGCACCGTCCGGACCTTGCCGGCGCCACGGTGACCACCTACGACGTCAAAGGCGCACCCGCGTTGAAGGTCCGGCTCCTTCCGCGGCAGGGCGTGGCCCCGCACCTGCTCGCAGACGAGGTGTCTGTGCTGGTATCAGCCCTGGAACAGGCCGTGGGAAAGGACATTCCCGTGCTGATCCATATCGGAGCCGGAGCGCGGACGCGCTTCCGCAGGGCAGAGCGCGTCCGCTGACCGTCCTTAGTTCCTGGTCAGGTACACGGCGCAGTCCACGGGGACCTCATGCATCAGCTCCCACTCCGCGGCGGGCTCCGGTCCGCTGAAGAGCGCCACCGACCAGCCGTCGGGTACGGGCGCGGACGCGAAGCCCATGTTGGCGAGGACCAGGACGTCCCGGTTGTGGAAGGCCAGCAGGCCGCTTTCCGGTGCATGGACCTCCGCCCACGCCAGCGAGCCCGTGCCGAGGCGCCGGGCGGACCGGAAGGCGAGGGCGGCGCGGTACAACTCCAGGGTGGAGCCTTCCTCGCCCTCCTGCTGGTCGGCGGCAAGTGGCCCAAATTCTGCAGGCTGCGGAAGCCAGGGGGACGCCGGTTCGCCCGGGAATGAATCCGCAAAGCCGAAACCGGGCTTGTCCGCAGCCCACGGAAGCGGTACCCGGCAGCCGTCCCGTCCGGTTTCTGCGCCCTGGGTACGGAAGAAGGTGGGGTCCTGCCGCGCCCCGGCCGGAAGCGTGGTGTGCTCAGGAAGCCCCAGTTCCTCGCCCTGGTACAGGTAGGCGGAACCCGGCAGCGCCAGCTCAACCATGGTTGCGGCCCGGGCCCGGGCCAGCCCCAGGGCCGTGTCCGGCTGCTCATCGTCCGCGGCGATGCCTTTCGGGAACGTGGTGGGATCCGTGAGACCGAAGCGGGTGGAATGGCGGACGGTGTCGTGGTTGCTGAGCACCCAGGTGCAGGGGGCACCCACGGCTTCGGCCGCCTTTAGCGACGCGTCGATTGCCTCGGCCATGCGCTCGGCGTCCCAGCCGGCCATCAGGAAATCGAAGTTGAAGGCCTGCTGCATCTCATCCTGCCGGACATAGAGCGCCAGCCGCTCGGCCGGTTCCACCCAGGCCTCGGCCACCATCATCCGGTCGCTGCCATACTCCGACAGGACACGGTGCCAGTCCCGGTAGATGTCGTGCACGCCGTCCTGGTCGAAGAAGGGCGAGGGCGGATACACGGGGGACACCGCGCGGTGGGGTTCCTCGGCATCAGTGTGGGCGCCGGGTGCATCGCCGGGAGGTGCCGGTTCCCTTCGCACTTCAGAGGTGCCTTCCACCATGGCGGCAACCCCTTCCCAGTCCGGAAGGCCCTGCTCCTTGACCATGCCATGGGCAACATCCACGCGGAATCCGTCAACGCCTCGGTCCAGCCAGAAGCGGAGCACCGAGCGCATCTCCTCCCGGACTTCCTCATTTTCCCAGTTCAGGTCCGGCTGCTTGGTGTCAAAAAGGTGCAGGTACCACTCTCCGGCTGAGCCGTCGGCTTCGGTGACCCGGGTCCACGCCGAGCCGCCGAAAATTGACTTCCAGTTGTTGGGCGGCCGCTTGCCGTCACCGGAACCCGGCACCTCGTCCTTTCCCGGGCGGAACATGTAACGGTCCCGTTCGGGGGACCCCGGCGGGGTGCCGAGTGCTGCCCGGAACCAGGCGTGCTCGTCCGAGGTGTGGTTGGGGACGAGGTCCACGATGACCTTCAGTCCGCGCCGGTGAGCTTCCTGCAACATGGCGTCGAAGTCCTCAAGGGAGCCGAAGAGGGGGTCCACCTGCCGGTAGTCGGCCACGTCATAGCCGCCGTCGGCCTGGGGCGACTTGTAGAACGGGGAGAGCCAGATGGCGTCCACGCCCAGCTGTTCCAGGTAGGGCAGGCGGTCCAGGACCCCGCGCAGGTCCCCCATCCCGTCCCCATTGCCATCGGCGAAGGAGCGGGGGTAGATCTGGTAGACGACGGCGTCCGCCCACCATTCGCCGGTCTGGCCAGAGGCAGGAACGCTCGGCTTGGACATTAGGTTCCTCTCAGATAACTTTTTGATGTAAACGCTTGCATTGCCGACAGCAACATTACTAGTGTGATGGTCACCACAACAACCTCACCAAACAACCGCACTGTCGACTTACTTGTCACTCAGCGAGGAGCTTCAAGCTAATGAAAACCCCTAGATTCCTACTTCCGGCTGCCACCGCCGGTGTCCTGGCCCTGACCCTCACCGCCTGCGGCGGGGGAGGTGGCGGCGGAACCACGGGAGGCGGCAGCGACGCCGAAGCAAACCTCGAGGGCCGCGGCCCCATTACGTATGTCCAGGGCAAGGACAACAGCAACGTGGTCCGTCCCCTGCTCGACAAGTGGAATGCTGCGCACCCCGATGAGCAGGTGACGTTCAAGGAGCAGACTGACCAGGCAGACCAGCAGCACGATGACCTGGTCCAGAACTTCCAGGCCAAGAACGAAAACTACGACGTCGTCAGTGTTGACGTCGTCTGGACTGCAGAATTTGCCGCCCGCGGGTGGCTGCAGCCGCTCGAAGGCAACATGGCCATCGAGACGGACGGCATGCTTGAGCCCACCATCGAGGCAGGCTCGTACCAGGACAAGCTGTACACCGCGCCTGTTTCCTCCGACGGCGGCATCCTCTACTACCGCAAGGACCTGGTTCCCGAAGCTCCCAAGACCTGGGACGAGATGATGGGCATGTGCTCCATCGCCAAGGAAAACAACATCGGCTGCTACGCCGGCCAGTTCAAGCAGTACGAAGGCCTGACGGTTAACGCATCAGAGGCCATCAACTCCGCGGGCGGCTCCGTGCTCGGCGACGACGGCAAGCCCAACCTGACCACTCCCGAGGCCGAGGAAGGCCTGAACAACCTGGTTGACGCCTTCAAGAACGGGAACATCCCGGCCGAAGCCATCACCTACCAGGAAGAGGAAAGCCGCCGCGCGTTCCAGGAAGGCAAGCTGCTCTTCCTGCGCAACTGGCCTTACGTCTACAACCTGGCCACCACTGAAGGTTCCTCCCAGGTGAAGGACGTGCTGGGCATGGCTGCACTTCCCGGCAAGGATGGCCCGGGTGCGTCCTCGCTCGGCGGACACAATGCCGCCATCAGTGTCTACTCCAAGAACAAGGCCACGGCCCTGGACTTCGTGAAGTTCCTGATCGAGGAAGAGCAGCAGAAGTTCTTCGCCACCCAGGGTTCGCTGGCTCCCGTCCTTGGTGACCTCTACGAAGACCAGGAACTCGTTGCCAAGCTGCCGTACCTGCCGGTCCTGAAGACCTCCATCGAGAACGCCGTGCCCCGCCCGGTCACCCCGTTCTACCCGGCGGTCACCCAGGCCATCCAGGAGAACTCCTACGCTGCCTTGAAGGGCGAGAAGTCCGCTGAACAGGCCTTGGCCGATATGCAGAAGTCCATCGAGTCCGCCGGCGCAGGATCGTAGCTCCATCATGGCAACCGAATTGGGCCCGACGCCGGTAAAAGGGCCGGCGTCGGGCGGGACCCCGGTCCACCACGGACCCAAGGGCGTAGGGGAAGACAACAAGATCCTCAGCCAGGGCAAGTGGGCCACTTGGCTTCTTGCACCGACCATCATTGCTCTGGGCATTGTGATCGTCTACCCGATCATCAGTGCCATCGTCATGTCGTTCCAGAAGGACGCCGGGCTTGATCCGGCGACAGGGCTCTTCACCGCCGGCGGTCCCGCCGGCATCCAGAACTACGTGAACTGGCTGGGGCAGCAGTGTGCCGCCCCCGGCGGCGGTACCGTCGCCTGCCCGCCCGGCACGCTGGGCGGCCAGTTCTGGTCAGCCACCGGAACAACCTTCCTCTTCACCGTCATCACTGTCACCTTTGAAACAATCCTTGGTTTCTGGATGGCCATGATCATGGCGCGCACCTTCAAGGGCCGCGGACTCGTCCGGGCAGCAGTGCTGGTTCCGTGGGCCATCCCCACCGCCGTCACCGCCCAGCTGTGGCTCTTCATCTTCGCCTTCGAGGGCATCGCCAACAAGCTGTTCAACGCCTCCATCCTGTGGACCGGCAGCGAGTGGCCGGCCAAGTGGGCCGTGATCATCGCGGACACCTGGAAGACCACGCCGTTCATGGCGCTGCTGATCCTTGCTGGCCTGCAGATGATTCCGGCGGACGTCTACGAGGCTGCCAAGGTGGATGGTGCCACTGCGTGGCAGCGCTTCCGGCTCATCACGCTTCCGCTGGTGAAGCCAGCGCTGATGGTCGCCATCCTGTTCCGCACCCTGGACGCCCTCCGTATGTTCGACCTTCCGTACATCCTCACCGGCGGTGCCAACAACACCACCACGCTGTCCATCCTGGTGATCAACCAGATCAGGCAAGGGTTCAATTCAGCGGCCGCCTTGTCCACCATCACGTTCATCATCATCTTCCTGGTCGCATTCATCTTCGTCCGGTTCCTTGGTGCGAACGTCGTAGAGCAAAGCGGAGCCACCGGTAAGGGGAAGAAATGACAACCACAACTGCCTCCAGGGAACTGCGGGCACGGCAGGACAAAGGCCGCAAGGCCGCCCAGAACCGGGAAAAATGGGCGCAGGCACGCACGTACATCAGCGCCGTCGTCATCCTGATCTGGTGCCTTGCGCCGGCTTACTGGATGGTGGTGACGGCGTTCCGCGAGGTGGGCTTCACCTACGACACCTCGTTGCTGCCCACCCACGTGACCCTGGACAACTTCGCCACTGCCTTCGACACCTCGTTCGGCAACCGGTTCGGCCAGGCACTGATCAACAGCGTCTTCATCGGCGTGACGGTTACGGCCATCTCGCTCCTGATCGGCGTCTTCGCCGCGTACGCACTGGCGCGCTTGAACTTCCGGTTCAAGTTCCTGGTGCTGGGCTTCATCCTGGGCGCCTCCATGTTTCCCGGCGTTGCCCTGATCACGCCGCTGTTCCAGCTGTTCACCAACATCGGCTGGATGGGAACGTACCAGGCGCTGATCATCCCGAACATCTCCTTCGTCCTGCCGCTGACCGTCTACACGCTGACGTCCTTTTTCCGCGAAATGCCGTGGGAGCTGGAGGAATCAGCCCGTGTCGACGGCTGCACGCAGGGCCAGGCGTTCCGGAAAGTGATCATGCCCCTGGCAGCTCCGGCGATCTTCACCACGGCGATCCTGGCGTTCATTTCCTCGTGGAACGAGTTCCTGATCGCCAGCCAGCTGTCGAATGACGCCACGCAGCCGGTCACGGTTGCCATCGCCAGCTTCGCCGGTGCCCAGCCCAACCAGATCCCCTACACGGCCATTATGGCCGCGGGCACGATCGTCACCATTCCGCTCGTAATCCTGGTGCTCGTCTTCCAGCGCAAGATCGTGGCCGGCCTTACGGCAGGTGCGGTCAAGTGACGGGTGACGCTTCCCGCTCCCGCCCCACGGGGGCGGGAAGCGATCGCCGTCGGGCCAGGTCCGGCGAGGATTTTGACATCATTATCGGGTTCCTCGGCTTCTGGGCCCTGGTCCTGTTCGTGGTCACCCTCTGGATGGAGGTGACGGCCCAGCCCGCACTTGGCTGGGCGTTGGGCCTGCTGGCAACGCTGCTGGCGCTGTACGGCATGGTACGGCTGCGGCGGCGCCTGCCGGACCGGAGGTAGCACTCCCGGCGGTTCGGACGCGGGCGCTGGCCTCCCGCCAGGCAGGTAACACTGCGACGCAAGGCGGTGCCCGAATACCATTGCAGGGGGCATCGCACAGAAGCAGGGCGCATGCCTGCAGGGAGTACATGAGGGGACACCGTGGCACGCACAAGTGAAAGGTCTCAACGGGGCGGCCACAGCGGGGTCAGCATCGAAGACGTAGCGGCCGCAGCAGGGGTGTCCACCGCCACAGTGTCCCGGGCGGTCCGGGGACTGCCCCGGGTGTCACCGGCAACGCGGCAAAAGATCCTCGACGTCGCAGGGGACCTGGGTTATGTGGCCTCCAGCTCCGCCTCGGGCCTTGCCACCGGCCGGACCAAGACCATCGGGGTGCTGGCGCCTTTTGTGAGCCGGTGGTTCTTTTCCAAGGCCATCGAAGGCGCGGACCGGGAGCTGCACGCCCGCAACTACAACCTTTCGCTGTTCAACCTGGGCGGGCACGGCAGCAACCGGGAACGGCTCTTCAGCAAGACCATGGTCTACAAGCAGATCGATGCGCTGCTGGTCCTGTGTATGGCGCTGACCCATGAGGAACTCGAGCACCTGCAGAAAATCGACATCCCCCTGGTGGTGGTCGGCGGCCACGTCGAGGAATGCGCCTACATCGGGATAGACGACTATGCGGCAGCCTCCACGGCCGTCCGCCACCTGATCGACCTGGGCCACCGCGACATTGCGCTGCTGCACGGCGACGACGAGACGGACCTGAACTTCGACGTTCCCCGCGTGCGCATCCTGGCATTCAAGGACGTGATGACGGCGGCCGGGCTCCCCACCCGGCCCGAATGGGACGAATGGGGCGACTTCACGGTCCGCAGCGGACAGGCGGCCTTCCGCAGGCTCTGGTCCAAACCCGGGGCCAAGCCCACCGCCATCTTCTGTGCCTCGGACGAGATGGCCATGGGCGTGATCTTCGAAGCCTCCCGCCTCGGGGTCCGGGTGCCGGAAGACCTGTCCGTCGTGGGAATCGACAACCATGACTTTGCTGAGGCCGTGGGCCTGACAACGGTGGGCCAGCGGCCCGACGAACAGGCCGAGCTGGCCACCAAGATGCTCCTTGATGAACTGGACGGGCAGGTTGGATCGGTCCAGTCCGCCGTCGCGCCCCATGAACTGATTGTCAGAAGGACGACGGCGCCGCCACAGTCCTAGGTGCATCCATCCGCGGTTGCAGCTTCAGGAGGCGCGCGCCAGCTGCCGGATGGGAATCCAGCGGGACGCTAGGCGTCGGTAGGCTGCAGCAGCGCCGGTCATGTCGCCCTCCGCGAGGCACTCGATGCCCAGCCTGATGTCCATGGGGGATTCGTCCGGGTACACCTTGTCCGCCACTGCTCCGTAATCGAGCTCCACCATCGAGTCCACGTGGAACATCTCAAGCCACTCGGTGAGCTGGGCAAGATCGTCCAGCATGTCCAGGTCCGGCGCCGCCAGCGCCAGGTTGGCCACCGCGTAGCGGGCACGCTCCAAGGCCTCGGTGATGGGCGCCCACACCCGCACCGTAACGATCCGCCCCCCGGACTCCACAACGTCCTTGTGGTCCGACTCCATGAACAGCGAGAACCAGCTGAACGGGATTCCCCACGTGGATGCCCGGGTGTGCACGCGGGTTGAGCCGTCGCGGGCCTTTACCTGGTCAATCCGTTCCTGGTGCTTGTCCCGCTGTTCCTCGGGGATCAGCAGTTCCGCCAGCGGGCCGTGGATGCCCTCCATCAGTGCGTTGGCGGCCAGGCCGGCGCGCAGCACCAGCTGGCTGGGGCAGTACAGCAGCACAGGCTCGGCGCCGGCTCCGTCAGCGGATGGTTCGCTGTCACTCCCTGCGACAGGTGCCGGGGCGGTGGTGACGCGCACCAGGTCTGTGCGTCCGGTGGGGAAGGGGTCGCCTCCGGAGCGCGTGATGCGCCCCAGGGAGGCAAGCAGTTCGGCGTTTTCGACGGCGGCGCGGGAGGCGGCACGCGCCCCTGCCTCCTGGATCGCCTTGCGTTGCTCTTCGGGGAAGGCCTCCAGCGGTTCGTAGACGCGCAGGGTTGACGAGAATGGCAGGCCGGCCTGGCCCCGGTAGAGGTTTCCGGTCACGACGGCCTCCTTGCGTGGGTCCAGGTCGCAGTCATCAGTCCGCCAGTTCCACCAGCACGGGTGCGTGGTCCGAAGCGCCCTTGCCTTTACGCTCCTCGCGGTCGATCGAAGCGCCGGTGACGCGCGCTGCCAATGCCTGTGAGGCCAGCACGAAGTCGATCCGCATGCCTTCCTTCTTGGGGAAGCGCAGCTGGGTGTAGTCCCAGTAGGTGTAGACGCCCGGTCCCGGTGTGTAGGGACGCACCACGTCGGTGAAGCCTGCCGACTCGAAGGCGTGGAAGGCGGCGCGCTCCGGCGGGCTGACGTGCGTGTACCGGTTGTTGACGAAGAGGTCGATGTCCCACACGTCCTCGTCGAAGGGCGCTATGTTCCAGTCACCCATCAGGGCCACCTGGGCACCCGGGTCCTGCGTGACGAGCTCCTGGGCGTGGGTCTTCAGGCTCTCCAGCCACTTGAGTTTGTAGGGCATGTGTTCGTCGTCCAGGGAACGGCCGTTGGGGACGTAGAGGCTCCAGATGCGGATTCCGGCGCAGGTTGCTGCCATGGCGCGGGCCTCCTGGACCGGGTCCTTGCCCGCCTTGCCGAAGGAGGGCTGGTCCAGGAACGTCCGCTCAACGTCCTCCAGCCCCACGCGGGAGGCGATGGCAACTCCGTTCCACTGGTTTACGCCGAAGTGGGCCACCTCGTAGCCCATGCGCTCAAAGAGTTCCCACGGGAAGTTGTCGTCCTTGCATTTGGTCTCCTGGATGGCCAGGACGTCGCAGTCGCTGCGCTGAAGCCAGGCCTCAACGCGGTCGGCGCGGGCACGGAGCGAGTTCACATTCCAGGTAGCTATCTTCACAGTTCCTAACCTACCTTGAGCGCCGGAAATGCGGACCCGGAAGTGCCGCCGAAACGGGGCACAACGGCGCGGACACACCGCCGCACGCAGCTCCCTTCGGCCGGGCCAGGTCCCAATGTGCCCCGGCACGGCGAAGCCTGCCATGTGGCTGGGACAGCGGAACAGGGACGGAGCGGGGCCCGGTGGAAGTTAGTAGGAAGTCCGAGTATATTCGCAACCAGAAATGACCTGGATCACATGCGAAGGAGCGTGCAGTCATGGTCCGTGAACTCTCCCACTACATCAACGGCCAGCATGCGGCAGGCCTGTCGGGCCGCTTTGGCGACGTCTTCGACCCGTGCGCCGGCCAGGTCCAGGCGCGCGTGCCGCTTGCCGGCCGGGATGAGGTGCAGAACGCTGTTGCCGTCGCGGAGAAGGCGCAGGTGGAGTGGGCGGCCATGAACCCCCAGCGCCGGGGGAGGATCCTGCTTCGGTTTGTGGACCTGGTCAACCGGGACCTGGACGCGCTCGCCCGGTTGCTGTCCTCCGAACACGGGAAGACACTCGCCGACTCGAAAGGCGACATCCAGCGGGGCCTGGAGGTGGTGGAGTTCGCCGCCGGGGCGCCGCACCTGCTCAAGGGAGAGTTCTCCAGCGACGCCGGACCGGGGATAGACATCCACTCGCTGCGCCAGCCGCTGGGTGTCGTCGCCGGCATCACCCCGTTCAACTTTCCGGCCATGATCCCGTTGTGGAAGTCCGGCCCTGCCCTGGCCGCAGGCAACGCCTTCATCCTGAAACCCTCCGAACGGGACCCCTCGGTACCGCTGCGCCTGGCCGGGCTGTATACCGAAGCGGGCGTCCCGGACGGGGTGTTCAACGTGGTCAATGGCGACAAGGAGGCCGTGGACGCGTTGCTGGAGGATCCGCGCGTCAAGGCGGTGGGCTTTGTGGGTTCCACCCCGATTGCCCACTACATCTATGCCACGGCCGCCGCCCACGGAAAGCGGGTCCAGTGCTTCGGCGGGGCCAAGAACCACATGGTGGTCATGCCCGACGCCGACCTGGACCAGGCGGCGGACGCCCTCATCGGCGCCGGCTACGGCTCCGCCGGGGAGCGCTGCATGGCCATCTCCGTTGCCGTACCCGTGGGGCAGGAAACGGCGGACCGGCTGGTGGCCAAACTCCAGGACCGCGTCGCAGCCCTCAAGGTGGGCCACAGCCTTGACCAGGCGTCCGACTTTGGCCCGGTGGTGTCGGCCGATGCCAGGGAACGCATCGAGGGCTACATCCAGGCGGGGACTGACTCCGGAGCCACGCTCCTGGCGGACGGCCGGGGACTCAGTGTGCCGGGCCATGAGGACGGCTTCTGGGTAGGCCCCACCCTTTTCGACCACGTCACCACGGACATGGCGATCTACCGCAACGAGATCTTCGGTCCTGTCCTGTGCGTGGTCCGGGCTGCAGACTACGACGAAGCGCTCGAGCTCTGCACCAGGAACGAGTTCGGCAACGGCGTGGCCATCTTCACCCGGGACGGTGACGCCGCCCGCGATTTCGCCACCCGCGTGGACGTGGGCATGGTGGGGATCAACGTCCCCATCCCCGTGCCCATCGCCTACTACACGTTCGGGGGCTGGAAGGCGTCGGGATTCGGCGATTTGAACCAGCACGGTGCGGACGCTTTCCGCTTCTATACCAAGACCAAAACGGTGACCACGCGGTGGCCCTCGGGAATAAGGCACGGAGCCAGCTTCGTGATGCCGGAAGGAAGTTGATGACGCACAGCGCACCGCAGGGCACGGCTGATACAGGGGTTTCAGTGGACAGCCGGGAGGTGCTGTTCGAGCGCCGCGGCCGGCTGGGCGTCATTACCCTCAACAGGCCCAGGGCGGTCAACGCGCTCACGGCCGGCATGGTGGGGCAACTTTTGGAGCAGCTCACCGCCTGGGCGGACGACGACGGCGTTGCCACGGTGCTGGTGCAGGGCGCCGGAGACCGGGGCCTTTGCGCCGGCGGCGACATTGTGGCCATCTACCGGGACATGCTGGAGGGCGGGGAACGGACCGCCCGTTTTTGGGCAACCGAGTACCGGGTCAACTCCCTGATCGCCCGTTATCCCAAACCTTACGTGGCACTGATGGACGGGCTGGTGCTGGGCGGCGGCGTCGGCATATCCGCCCACGGGTCCGTGCGGGTGGTCACCGAACGCACCCGCGCGGGGATGCCGGAAACCACCATCGGCTTCGCGCCCGACGTCGGCGGGACGTTCCTGCTGTCCCGCGCCCCCGGTGAAACCGGAACCCACGCAGGCCTGACCGGCGCACACCTGGACGGAGCGGATGCGCTGTACCTCGGCCTGGCCAGCCACTTCGTCCCGTCGGAAAAGCTGCCCGCCCTGGTGGCGGCGCTGGAACACGAAACAGCGGAAGCCGCCGTCGGGCGTTACAGCACGGAAGCGCCGCCCTCGGCGCTGCAGGGACAGCGGGAATGGATTGACGCCTGCTACTCCGCGGATGACGCCGGGGACATCGTCCGGCGCCTGCGGGGCTACGAGGGCGTGGGCAGCGACGAGGCCGCTCAGGCGGCAGACGCCATCGAGGCGAAATCGCCCACGTCGGTGAAGGTCACGCTGGCCGCCCTGCGCCGCGCGAAAGGCCACACCCTCGATGAGGCCCTGGCGCAGGAGTACCGGACGGGCCTGCGGTTCCTGGAAGCGCCGGATTTCCGGGAGGGCATCCGGGCGCAGGTTGTGGACAAGGACCGAAACCCCCGCTGGAACCCGGCCACCCTGGCGGACGTGGCGCCGGAGCAGGTGGAGCGCTTTTTTGAGCCCCTGGGGAGCCGGGAACTGGACCTTCGGGGCGTGGACCCGCAGCTAAAGGAGCCTGACCATGACTGAAAAATACACTGTCGCCTTCCTGGGCCTCGGCCACATGGGCGGTCCGATGGCTGTGAACCTGGTCAAGGCAGGCTATTCCGTGGCCGGCTTCGATGTGGTGCCGGCAGCCCTCGAAGCCGCCACAGCCAGCGGCGTCCCGGTCGCGGCGGGCGCTGTTGAAGCCGTCTCCGGGGCTGACGTGGTCCTCACCATGTTCCCCAGCGGCCGGCATGTCCTGGAGGCCTATCGCGGCCAGGCGGGGCAACCCGGACTGCTGGCGGCGGCGAAACCCGGGACCATGTTCCTGGACTGTTCCACCATCAACGTGGACGAGGCCAGGGAAGCAGCATCCCTCGCCATCGAGGCCGGCCACCGCTCCGTGGATGCCCCGGTCTCCGGCGGCGTAGTGGGGGCCGAAGCAGGCACCCTCACCTTCATGGTGGGCGGGGACGCCGCAGACTTTGAGGCGGTGCGGCCGCTGCTGGACGTGATGGGCAGGCGCGTTGTCCACTGCGGTGCCCATGGCGCAGGCCAGGCCGCGAAGATCTGCAACAACCTGATCCTGGGCGTCTCCATGATCGCCGTCAGCGAGGCGTTTGTCCTGGGGGAGAAGCTGGGCCTGAGCCACCAGGCGCTCTTCGATGTGGCCTCCGCGGCTTCTGGACAATGCTGGGCCCTCACCACCAACTGCCCGGTGCCCGGCCCCGTCCCCACCAGCCCGGCCAACCGTGACTACCAGCCGGGTTTCGCCGGGGCCCTGATGGCCAAGGACCTCTCATTGGCCGTCAACGCCCTCAACAGCACCGGGGTGGCTGCCCGGATGGGCCCGCTCGCCGCGGAAATCTACGGTACGTTTGCGGCAGGGGAGGGCGCGGGAAGGGACTTTTCCGGCATCATCACCGACATCCGCGACATGTCCGGCCGCCCGGCGGGCGGCGGACCAGAGAACTCAGCAGGCAGTGCGCCACAGAGCGCAGCGCAGGACGACGGGAGCCCGGAGTGACGGAATACGCGAACATCCTTGTGGAGCAGCGGGGCCGGGTGGGCCTGGTGACACTGAACCGCCCGCAGGCACTGAACGCCCTGAACAAAGCCACCATGGAGGAACTGGTGGCCGCGGTCAAGGCGATGGATGCCGACCCCGGGGTGGGGGCGGTTGTTATTACCGGCTCCGGCAAGGCCTTCGCGGCCGGCGCCGACATCAAGGAGATGGCGGCGCAGGGCTACATGGACATGTACGCCGCCGACTGGTTCCGCGGCTGGGAAGACTTCACCAGGCTGCGCATCCCTACCATTGCGGCCGTCTCGGGATTTGCCCTGGGCGGCGGCTGTGAACTTGCCATGATGTGCGATCTGGTCATCGCCGGAGACAACGCGAAGTTCGGGCAGCCGGAAATCAACCTGGGCGTCCTGCCCGGCATGGGCGGCTCACAGCGGCTGACCCGCGCCGTGGGCAAGGCCAAGGCCATGGACCTGATCCTTACGGGGCGGTTCATCGGGGCGGAGGAGGCCGACCGCTGCGGCCTGGTGTCCCGGGTGGTGCCCGCCGAGGACGTGGTGGACGAGGCCCTGAAGGCCGCCGACGTGATCGCCTCCAAGTCCAGGCCAGTGGCCATGGTTGCCAAGGAAGCCGTGAACGCCGCCTTCGAGACCGGGCTCGCCCAGGGGGTGCTGTTCGAGCGCCGGCTGTTCCACTCCCTCTTCGCCACCGAGGACCAGAAGGAAGGAATGGCGGCGTTCACGGAGAAGCGCCAGCCGGAGTTCAGGCACCGGTAGGGGCCAGCGCCCTCCGGTAGGCGTCGACGTCCGCTGCCAGCTCCTCCGCCATGAGGTGGTTGTTAATGACGACGGCGGTCCAGGCGGCAGCGGCCGCAGAGGCCAGCACCTGGGCCTTCAGGTCCGTGACATTGCCTGCCGCCCAGACACCGGGAACGGGCGTGCCGCCGTCGGCATCCGTTTCAAGGAAGGTTCCCGCTCCGGACGGATGTTCGGACGGGGCCAGGCCAAGGCCGGCAAAGGCTTCCAGCCGGGCATGGGCGCGCGGGCCCACCACCAGCGCCTCCACGGCAATCTCCGGACCTCCGGCCAGGGCGACTCCGCGCAGCCGGTCACGTTCAACCCGGACGGCTTCGGCAGCCCCGTCCACCACCCGGATCCCGCGCGCCGCCAGTTGCTCGGATTCGGCGTCGGACGGGGCAACCCTGTTGTTCAGGAACAGCGTAATGTTGCTGCTCCACTGCCGGAAGAGCAGGGCCTGGTGCACCGACCACGGGCCGTTCCCAAGGATGCCGATGGCCTGGTCCCGCACTTCCCAGCCGTGGCAGAACGGGCAGTGCAGCACGTCCCTGCCCCAGCGCTCACGCAGCCCATCGACCGCGGGCAGCTCGTCCGTGAGCCCGGTGGCAACCAGCAGGCGCCGGCCGCGCAGCTGCGTGCCGTCGTCGAGCGATATTTCGAAGCCCTGCGCCAGGCCGCCGGCGGCAGCCACGACCCTGCCGTTGACCACGGCAGCCCCGTAGCTCTCAGCCTCCGTGCGGGCGACAGCAAGGAGCTCACCAGGGCTGATCCCGTCGCGGGACAGGAAGCCGTGGACACCTGCGGCAGGGGCGTTGCGCGGTTCCCCGCCGTCCACCACGGCGACGGAACGGCGGCTGCGGCCCAGCATCTGGGCCGCACTCAGTCCGGCAGCGCCGCCGCCAACAATCAGGACGTCATGGAGTGTTTCGAAGTTTTCAGTCATGGCTCCAATGCTGCTGCGTTCCCGTCAGGACTGGCAAAGTATTTTGCCGGAATGGCAATATGGTGCCATGGATACAGGAGCAGAAAGCGGCAGGGAGTCGGGAACGGACGCTGTGCTTGCGGCGGTGGGGCCGCGCCTCAGGGCGCTCCGCCTGGCCCGGGACATCACCCTGTCAGCAGTGGCAGACGCCACCGGTATCTCGATGAGTACCCTCTCCAGGCTGGAGTCCGGCCATCGCCGCCCCAACCTCGAGCTGCTGCTGCCCCTGGCGAGGGCCTATCACGTCCCGCTTGATGAACTGGTGGGTGCGCCCGCAACGGGAGATCCCCGGGTCCACCTGCGGCCCATCACGGCGCGGGGGATGACCATCATTCCGCTCACCCGGAAGCCGGGCGGCATCCAGGCCTACAAGCACATCCTGCCGGCCGGGCCGCTGGACCAGCCCAACCCGCAGGTACACGAAGGCTACGAATGGCTGTATGTCCTCAACGGAAAGCTCCGTATGGTGCTGGGCAGCCAGGACCTCGTTTTGGGCGCGGGGGAGGCCGCCGAGTTCGATACCCGCGTCCCGCACTGGTTCGGCCGGGCGGATGGAAAACCGGTTGAGTTCCTCAGCCTTTTCGGCACCCAGGGGGAGCGGATGCATGTCCGTTCCCGCCCGTCCTGAACCTGGTCCAGCTTTTTCCCAGCTGCGTAAGGTAGACAGGACGGGACGGCCGGAAGCAGATGGGGAGTTCTATGTGGGGAATGGCGGCAGGCGCTGGCGGCTCAACTGACAATTTGACCGGCCTGGTGGGCGTTGCTGCCCGGACCATAGAGCACATGGGTGAGTGGGGCGTCGGTGCTTTTACCCTCGCCGAAACGGTGGTTCCGCCTATCCCCAGCGAGGTGATCCTTCCCCTGGCCGGCTACCTCGCCAAACAGGGTTCCCTGCAGCTGATCCTCGTCTTTGTGACCAGTACCCTCGGGGCCTACCTCGGTGCCCTGTTGCTCTACTGGCTGGGCGCGAAGCTGGGCCTTCAACGTTCCATCCGCGGGCTGTCCAGGCTCCCCCTGGTGGACCAGGAGGACTTCGAGAAAGCGGCGGGATGGTTCCGCCGCCACGGCAGGTCCTCCATCTTTTTCGGCCGGCTGCTCCCCGGTGTCCGCAGCCTGATCTCCCTCCCGGCCGGAGCATCCGGGATGCCCCTGGCCACCTTCAGCGTGTACACCCTGGCGGGCAGCGGACTTTGGAACGGGGCCCTGATCGGCCTCGGGTACCTGCTGGGCACCCAATACCAGTTGATCGAGCAGTACTCCAGGTTCCTGAACTACGCGGTCTACGCCGCGCTGGGCGTGACGGTAGTCCTGCTCGTGGTGCGGCGGCTCAAGCGGGAAAAAGTCCGCCGCTGACGGGCCTATCCCGCAGGCCGCCCGTCATGCCCCTGGCCAGGCGTTACTCCTCGAAGTCGCCGGCGTTCCGGCGGAAGGATCCCAGGATGCGGATCAGGTGGTCCACGTCGCCGGGATCAAACCCCGGGGCGCTGAACACCTCGGCGTTGAGAGCCGCCGTCGAGCTCTTCGCCAGGGTGCGCCCCGCGGTGGTGAGCTCAATCAGCGTGGTCCTGCCGTCGGTGGGATGCGGGGACCGGTCCACCAGGCCTGCGCGTTCAAGCCGGTCCACGGCATTGGTGATGGACGTGGGGTGGACCTGGAGCAGTGCGCTCGCCTTGTTCATGGGCAAGGAGCCTTTCCTGGCGAAGCTCAGGAGTGCCAGGAGTTCATAGCGGGCAAACGTCAGCCCGAACGGTTTGAGCGTGGACTCGATCCTGGCCAGCAGGATCTGCTGCGTCCGCATGATGGCGGTGATGGCAGCCATGGGGGCCGCGACGTCCGCCCAGCCATGGTCCTCCCAGTTCCGCCGGGCTTCGGCAATGGGATCGCGGGACAGTGGGGTACCCATCGAACACCTTTCGTCCGAGTGATGCGCATCACTCTTTTATGAGCGATGTGAATATACTAGGACATCCAATGGTTGGGCGAAGCGGAGGTGGGTGCCGGTGGGTCCCCAAGGACGCGGCGAATCGCCCCCCTTTCCCGACGCCGACCTCATGTACGTCGTGGACCTCCTGGCAGGGCCTGAGCGGGAGCGGTACCTCCGCGTCCGTGAATTCCTGCAGGACCATGTGCGGGAGCAATCCATACCGTACTGGAACCGCGAAGAGTTCCCCTTCGGCCTTCTGGCGGAGATGGGCGTATACGGACTGGGTGCCCTCCAGGTGGATGGCAGTTCCGTCCTCCTCAAGGGCCTGATGTACGTGGAGCTGGCCAGGGCGGACGTGTCCCTCTCCGCCCTCACGGGCATCCACAATGAGCTGATCGTGGGAACCATCAAGGAGCTGGGATCCGAGGAACAGAAGCTCCGCTGGCTGCCGGGCCTTGAGGCGTTCACCAGCCTTGGCGCGTTCGCGCTGACTGAACCGGACCATGGGTCCGATATCTCCGGCGGACTCGAAACGTCAGCCAGGCTGGACGGCGCCGAATGGGTCCTCAACGGTGCCAAGCGCTGGATCGGGGCAGGCACCATCGCCGACTTCGCCCTGGTCTGGGCACGCGACGTGGAGGACCTGCAGGTCAAGGCCTTCCTGGTGGAGGCGGAACGGCCCGGCTACACGGCTGCAAAAATCTGCAACAAGATCGGCCTGCGGATCATGCAGAACGCGGACATCACGCTGAAGGACGTGCGGATTCCGGCGGCCAACCTGCTGCCCGGGGCCACATCCTTCGCCAAGGCCAACGACTTACTGCGGGACTCCCGGGCCTGGGTGGGCTGGCAGGCCGCCGGAATCCAGCTCGCCGCGTTCGACATAGCCCGCTCCTACTCACTGGCGCGCCGGCAGTTCGGCAAGGAGCTGGCACAGTTCCAGCTGGTCCAGCAGCAGCTTGCGGACATCCTGGGGAACGCCACGGCCTCGCTCGCGCTGATGGTACAGCTGGCACGTATCCAGGAGGAGGGAAAGCTGGAGATGGCACAGGCAGCCCTGGCCAAAGCCACCACCACCAGGCTTGCCCGCGCGTCGGTGGCCATGGGCCGTTCCCTGCTGGGCGGCAACGGCATCAGTGCCGACTTCGAAATGGGCAAGCTGTTCGGCGATGCAGAAATCCTCTACACCTACGAAGGCAGCTACGAGATCAACTCCCTCATCGTGGGGAGGGCCGTAACCGGAAAGTCGGCGTTCGCCTAGAGGCGCTTCTCCGCATAAGCCAGCAGTGCATCCCGCACAAAGCCTGCTCCTTGCATGCCGCCATAATTGGCCGCGAACCGGGCATCGGCAACGTACATCTCCGCCAGGCCCACAACATACCCCTTGATGTCTCCGCCGTCCTCAGCGGCAGGGGTGCCGGGAATGGACGTCAGCCACTCAATGTGCCGCCGCGCCAGGTCCTGCGCTTCGGGACCGGCAGGGGAAAGCCCTGAACCTGCAGCGGCGATCCAGTCGCTGCCCAGCTTCGCAGCGCGGGACTTCCACTCCCGCTGTTCCGCCGCATCCATTCCACGCCACCAGGCGTCGCTTTTCGCATAGGAGTCCTTGCCCCAGCGCTCTTCCACCTCGTCCTTGTACTGCGTGTGGTCGAAACCGTCGAACATCTTTTCCGCCACCATGTCTCCTCCGCCTTTCACTGTTTCGATTGTTTGCCGGACGGATGCCATCTGCCGCGCGAGCCGCTCCTGTTCCTGCGCCAGCCATTCCAGGTGCCGGCCCAGGGCCTGGACGGGATCCGCCTGCTGCTGGAAGACCTCGGCAATAGCCGGCAGGCCAAGGCCAAGCTCCCGCAGCAGGAGGATCCGTTGCAGCTGCAGGAGGGCGTCGCCGTCGTAGTAGCGGTAGCCGTTGCTGCCCACCCGGCTGGGCTTCAGCAGGCCGATCTCGTCGTAGTGCCGCAGTGTACGGCTTGTGGTGCCCGCCAGCCGTGCCACGTCCTGGATGGACCAGTCAGGGCCGGTCTTGGCATCCGTTGCTTCCATGGTTTGAGCGTAGGGGTTGACGCTGCGTCAAGGTCAAGCAGGCTTTTCCGGGAAACCGTGACCGCGCGGACGGCGGCGGCCGGCCCGGTTCCTGGCCTGCGCAACGAGGCGGCTGAAGGCGAAAACAAAGACGGCCTCGATGGCCAGCATCAGACCCACGAGCACCCATTGTCCCCGGGCGGCGAAGACAATGCAGCCGGTCAGCGCCAGGACAGTTCCCAGCGCAAGGGTGTAAATGGCGAACCCCACCGCGACGCGCGCGCTGCGGACACCGGTCCGGAACCCGAAGCCCAGGGGTTCACCGCCAGGGTGCCCGGGAACGCGGTCGGGCACGGCCGGCCCCAGTTTGTCGAACTCTTCCCAAGGGTCCTGGTCCTGTCCCGTCACTCTCCGATTGTCCCAAATTTCAGAATCCGAAGGGTGGTGGAGCGGCGGGCAGCAGCCGGGGAAGCAAAACAGCGGCCCCTCCAGCAAAATGCTGAAGAAGCCGCTGCAGGATACCGGGTTCCGCCGGCACTGCCGGCGGTCACCTAAACCTTAGAGCGGGCGGATGTTCTCCGCCTGCGGGCCCTTGGGGCCCTGGGTCACATCGAATTCAACCTTCTGGTTCTCATCGAGTGAGCGGTATCCGCTGCTGGCGATTGCCGAGTAGTGGGCGAAAACGTCAGCGGACCCGTCATCGGGGGCAATGAAGCCAAAACCCTTTTCGGCGTTGAACCATTTAACTGTGCCTGTTGCCATGGCTGCATTCCTTCGTGTGACTCTGATTCTCTCCCCGTGCCATCGGCCCGGAGTGCGAGGAGAACGTCCCCCGCAGTCCCCAACGTACGGGGCGCAGGCCGCGCTTGCAAGGGTTGTGCAACATTTGGCGAGGTCAGCGCATCCCTTCGCGGCGGATGGCGGTGGCAATCGCGGCCGCCCGGGTGTCCACCCCAAGCTTGGCGTAGATGTGGGCAAGATGCGTTTTCACCGTGGCTTCGGAGATAAAGAGGCGCCGGCCCAGTTCACGGTTGCCCAGCCCTTCCGTCAGGAGGCTCAGCAGTTCGGCTTCGCGCGGAGTGAGGATTTCTTCAGGGTTGCGCAGCTGCTGGAACAGCCGCGATGCCACCGGCGGGCTCATGACGCTCTTGCCTTCGGCAGCACCACGGATGGCAGTAAAAATTTCTTCCGGCGTGGCATCCTTCAACAAATACCCCATGGCGCCGGCGTCCACGGCCCGCACAATATCGGCATCGGAGTCGTAGGTGGTGAAGACGAGGACCGCCTGGCCGCTGTTGCGCTCGCGGATCTTCCGGATTGCTTCGATCCCGTCCATTCCGCTGCCCATGGCGAGGTCCATGACCACCACGCCAGGGGAGTGCTCCCGCACCCGCTCGAGCGCTTCTTCCCCGGATGCTGCCTCTCCGATGACCTCCAGGTCGGGCTGTGTGCCCAGGAGGGCCCGCAGCCCGCTCCTCACTACGAGGTGGTCGTCCACCAGCAGGACGGTGATTGAGCTCATGCCGGTTCCCCCGAAGTGAACTGTATGGCGGAGGGCAGGGGCAACTGGGCGGCAACGATGGTCCCTTCCCCGGGCGAGCTTTCCACGGACAGGGTGCCGCCCAGCTGTTCCACCCGCTGGCGCATGGCCCTCAGCCCGTACCCTCCCGCGTCCGACGGCGGTGCTGCCGCCGCCGGATCGAAGCCGGTGCCGTCGTCGTAAACGTCCAGGGTGACCCCCTCTGGAAGAAACCCCAGGGTCACGGTGGCGGCAGTGGCTGACGCATGAAGCTTGATGTTGGAGGCGGCGCTTTGCACGACACGGAGCAGGGCATGGCGGAGCTCCGGGGGCACGGGGCGCGAGTCCCCGGTGACCAGGAGCCTGGCCTCCGGGACATACTGCCTGGCCGCGAGGAGCAGGGCCTCGGACAGCGGAGACCCGTCCAGCCCCGGGGAGGCGAGCTCGTGCACCAGGCTGCGGGTCTCGGACAGATTGCCCCGCAGCAGTGCAGTGGCACGGCGGAGATCAGCCCGCGCCGCATCTCGTGGCCAGGCCCGCCCCGCGGCCTCGAGCAGGAGCAGGCTGCTGGCCAGTCCCTGGGTGACGGTGTCGTGGATTTCCCGGGAGACCCGTTCCCGCTCGGCAATGGTGCCCGCGCGGCGTTCGCTGGCTGCCAGCTGTTCCTGCGCCGCGGACACCTCGGCGTGCAGGCGGCGCTGCTCCTCGGCGTCGTGCTGGATCCGGTCATAGATGAGAGTCAGCATGGCGCCCACGGCCAGCGGGCCAAGAAGCATGGCGAGGTCCGTGCCGTTGCTCATCCGGAACAGTCCGGCCGCCGTGGCAGCGGCGGTGATTCCAGCGGCCGCGTACGAGGCGGCACCGGCCAGGGCGCTGCGGCTGAGGAAGAAGAGCGCAAACGAGCACCAGGCAAAGCTCGGAGCTGCAATCACCAGCACTGCCCAGACCGCCACCAGGGCGAACATCCAGGGCGCGCCTGGGCCTCCGCGCCAGCCGAGCACGGCCACGGCGGCATAGAGCAGGCTCGCCGCGGCTGCCAGGCCCAGGATCATCAGGTTGTCGGCCGGGCTGTGCCGCATCACGTAGCGGACCAGCGAGGCCACCAGCAGCACGGCGAAGCCCAGGTGCACCGCGGTTTCGATGCTGCCCAGGCCGGTGCGGGGTGCACTCCGCCGGGGTGTGGTTCCCGGGGCGGCAGCGGTGGCCGGGGCAGTGCCGGCGGCTCGGGTAGGCATGGGATGTCCCGTTCTGGCTGGTGGGAAACGCTACCTTCCATGCTATTGCCCCCGCCAATGCTGGTCTCTCGGCCATTTGGCTGATACGGCTGGCCATTGGGGGGAGGCCTCTGCAGCCGAAGGCCCGATGCCGGGTGCCGCCGCCCCCGGAAGGATTGGTGCGTACCCACCATGACCTCCAAGGAGACACTGTGAAGAAGTCGCACAAAGCCTTTGCCGCCGCCGCTGCCGGCGCCCTCGTCCTGACCGCAGGAGCGACGGCGGCAGCCAACGCCGGGACCAGCCCCGCTCCGGCAGCCGTCCCCGCCGTCGATGTCCAGCCTGCGCCCGAAACCGTGGTGCAGCAGAACCGCATCAGCGTTGGGGCATCGGCCACAGCAGTCAGCGCCGCCCTGGCCAGATGCCAGGCTGACAAGCTGCCCTTCGTCACCGTCGCTCTGGTGGACCGCTTCGGCACCGTCCAGGCGCTGCTCCGCGGTGACAACGCAGCCGAACACACCATCGAAGCGGCCAAGCAAAAGGCGTATACCGCTGCCGCTTTTGGCGCCCCCACCAGTGAACTGGCCAAGCGCATCAACGGCACCGGCCCTTCCATCGCCGACCTCCCCGGCACCCTGTTCCTGGCCGGCGGCGTCCCGCTGAAGGTTAACGGCGTCTCGGTGGCAGGCATCGGCGTCGGCGGTGCTCCGGACGGTGCGCTGGACGAAGCCTGCGCCACGGCAGGGGCGGATGCCGTCGCCGGAACTGCCAAGTAGGCTCCGCATATGAGGCGATTCCGGACTGCCGTGATGCTTGCCGCCGCGGGGTTGCTGCTCAGCGCCTGCGGCTCCGGTTCACCGGAGCCGCAGGCGGTTGAATCCTCGCCCGCCACGGCATCCAACAGCCCCCGGCCCGCCCCCGAACAGCCC
>NZ_BRCG01000020.1:0-84353 GCF_023708005.1 Pseudarthrobacter sp. NCCP-2145
GTAGCGCGTCAGTTTCGACGATGACCTGACGGCGGCCAGCGGACATGGTCGTGGAGATGACACGGTAGTCGGGCAGGTTGAAGAGGATGGTGGCAGCATCGGCTGCGACCCCGGTAGGCTCGTACAAGGCTCGTGGTCCTGTTCCAGGTTGAATGCTTAGACACACTCATCCCAACAGGGCCACGGGCCCCTTTGTCTTCAACGACACGAACTCAATTCCCCATCAACCGCGAAGAGCCACATCAGGTGAGCGAGCGTCCCGGGAAACCCCGCATCAGGTGAGCGAGCGTCCCGGGAAACCCCACATCAGGTGAGCGAGCGTGTGAATATTCCCACGATGCGGCCTGCTGGGCTTCACCCGTGCTGCTCTGCGGGGCGGCTCCTCTAGAATTGATGAAGATGTACGGACTTCGAAGCGCTTGATTTCGGGTTGCGTAGGAAACGAAACACGGATACGAGCGGCTGCAGTTGCGCCAGTGGTCGGCTCATAACAGGAGGAATCCACATGGCTGAGCACAACGGCGGCAACCGCGGCGGAAATGACCGCGGCGGATTCCGCGGCAACAACAATTCAGGCGGAGACCCCAGGGGTTTCCGCTCCCGTGGCAACCGCGACGGCGGCGAGTCCTCCGGACGTCCCTCCGGTGGAGGCGAGCGAAAGCCGTTTGGCGATCGAGACCGCAAGCCCTTCGGTGATCGTCCGCGTCGCGATGGCGAGGGTGACCGTCGCGGTTTCGGCGGCGGGGAGCGGAAGCCGTTCGGTGACCGTGACCGCAAGCCGTATGGCGATCGTGACCAGAAGCCCTTCGGTGATCGTCCGCGTCGCGATGGCGAGGGTGACCGTCGCGGTTTCGGTGGTGGTGAGCGGAAGCCGTTCGGTGACCGTGACCAGAAGCCCTTCGGTGACCGTCCGCGTCGTGACGGCGAAGGGGATCGTCGTGGTTTCAGTGGTGGTGAGCGCAAGCCATTTGGCGACCGTGATCGCAAGCCCTTCAGCGGTGGTGGTGAGCGGAAGCCCTTCGGCGACCGTGACCGCAAGCCGTATGGCGATCGTGACCAGAAGCCCTTCGGTGACCGTCCGCGCCGTGACGGTGAAGGTGACCGTCGCGGTTTCGGCGGGGGAGAGAACAGGAAGCCGTTCGGTGACCGCAGCGACCGTACCGGCCGCGGTGACCGCCAGGACCGCGCACCGCGGAGTTTCGATCGTGGCCCCAGCCGGGGAGATGCAGGTCCCCGTACCTTTGGCCGGGACCGCCAGGAAGATCGTCCCGTCCGCGAACCCAACGTCCGCGACCTCCGCAGCGCGAACCGTCCGGACCGGGAGAGGTCCCCGCAGATCGACGAGGACGTTACGGGCAAGGAACTCGACCGCGCCACCCAGCACCAGATCAAAACGCTTGAAGCAAAGAGCGCGGAATGGGTCGCCCGCCACCTTGTGATGGCCGGCCGGCTTATCGATGAAGAACCGGAACTCGCCTTCCAGCACGCCCTCGCTGCAAGCCGCCGCGGCGGCAGGCTGGCGGCCGTCCGCGAAGCCGTGGGCCTGACCGCTTACGCAGCTGGCCATTACGGCGAAGCCCTCCGCGAATTCCGCACCTACCGGCGTATCAGCGGTTCCAACGTCCACCTTCCGGTCATGGCTGACTGCGAGCGTGGACTGGGGCGCCCTGACCGCGCCCTTGACGTAGCCAGGTCCGAGGAAGCCCAGGACCTGGACGCTCCCGGTAAAGCAGAACTCGCCATTGTGGCAGCAGGTGCCAGGACCGACCTGGGGCAGCTGGATGCGGCGGTAGCCGAACTGGAAATCCCGCAGCTGGACATCAACCGGGCGTTCTCCTACAGCCCCCGGCTGTTCCGTGCGTACGCTGACGCCCTCGCCGGCGTGGGCCGCGACGATGAAGCCGAGAAGTGGCGGAAGCAGGCCGTGGTTGCCGAAAACGCGCTGGGCCAGGGCGTAGACGAAGAGCCCGACATCATTGACCTCGGCTGGGATGAGGAGGAAGAGGCAAAGGAGGAAGCAGAGCGCCGCCGCCTTCTCGACCGCGCATCACAGGCATCCGAGGCTGCCCCCAAAACCGCATCCAGCGCCGGCGCCGCAACCGCCCCCGCTGCAGACCTGCACGCCGCCGAACTGCACGCCGCCGAGCCGCAGGACGCCAGCATCGACGACCAGGAAGCTGACTACTTCGTTTCCGACGACGCCGAGTCGGACGAGGATTCGGTGGAACGGGACGAGCTGGAGTCCGCTGAAGCCCCGGAAAGCGGCGCTGCCGACGAACACGACGATTCGTCCGCTGCGGGGTACCAGGACCAGCAGGACCGCCGGGAAGACTGACGAATGGCCGACGTTCCCCTGATTTCCCTGTTCGATGCCCTCCTGGCAGACCTGGACGGCGTGGTTTACGCCGGTCCGCACGCCATTCCGGGTGCCATTGAGTCGCTGAAGCAGCTCTCCGGCATCGGCGTAGGCCTGGGATACGTGACCAACAACGCGTCGCGCTCCCCGGGCCAGGTTGCTGCCCACCTCCGCGAGCTCGGGGCGCCCGCTGAAGACAACCAGGTGGTGAGCTCCTCACAGGCCGCCGCGGACCTGCTCGCGTCCCTGCTGGCTCCCGGCTCCCGGGTGCTCATCACGGGAAGCCCTGCCCTCGCCGCCGAAATCGAACTCGTCGGGCTTGCCCCCGTGTACAGCCAGGACGAGGGGCCGGTGGCGGTTGTCCAGGGCTTCAACCCCGAGATCGGATGGAAAGACCTTGCCGAAGCCACGTACGTGGTGAACGCCGGAGCCTTGTGGGTGGCCACCAACACGGACATGTCCATACCGCAGGCCCGCGGCATCGCGCCCGGAAACGGCACACTGGTCTCGGCGGTGGCAGCCGCAACAGGGCAGACACCCCGCGTGGCCGGCAAACCCGAAGCGCCGCTCTTCCACTCCGCAGCCAAGCGGCTCGGGGCAGAACGCCCGCTGGTGGTGGGGGACCGGCTGGACACCGACATCCTGGGCGGAAACAACGCCGGCTTCGCCACCGTGGCGGTACTGACCGGCGTCGACACCCGCCAGACCATCCTGGCCGCCCGCGCCGCCGAACGCCCGGACTACATCATCAGCAACCTGGCGGACCTGCACCGGCCGTACCCTGACGTGACGCACCACGACGGCACGTACGCCTGCGGCACAGCCACAGCGCGGGTGGCGAACGGTGCGGTGGGCATCATTGGCAGCCAGGACAACCTGGACTCCTGGCGCGCCGCGTGCGCAGCGTGGTGGGCGGCGACGCCAGACGCCTCCACCCCGCAGGCTCCCGAGCTGGTGTGGCTGGATCACTAGACTGGTGGAATGACTGAGCTGACCGAACCGGAATCCGCAGCAGCCCAGCCAACCCCGGACTGGCCCGGCATCAGCGATGCGGGAGTGACGGACCCCGTGGTGGCACAGGCGCTGGCCCGGCTGGAGGCACTGCCGCAGGTCCCGGTGTCCGACCACGAAAACGTCTACAACGAACTCCACGACGAACTGCTGGCCGCGCTGAACAGCGTTCCCGGCAACAGCGCGCCCACGAGCGCGGATCCGACGGACGGTGCCGCCTGATGCCGGTACGCCTCGACCAGGCTTTGGTGGCCCGGGGGCTTGCAAGGTCCCGGACGCACGCAGCCGCCTTGATTGCCGAAGGCAAAGTCACGTCAGCAGGACAGGTCCTGGCCAAGGCGTCCCTCCAGGTGGACGAGGACAGGCCCCTGGACGTCGAACATGACGAGCGGGACACCTACGTGAGCCGGGCCGGACATAAACTTGCCGGCGCGCTTGACGCTTTTCCCGGCATCACACCGGACGGCAAAAGGTGCCTCGACGCCGGTGCCTCCACCGGCGGCTTCACCGACGTCCTGCTGCGGCGCGGTGCGGCGCACGTGGTGGCGGTCGACGTCGGGCACGGCCAGCTGGTGCAGCGGCTGCGGGAAGATCCCCGCGTGGACGTCCACGAGGGATTGAACGTCAGGTACATGTCGCCCGCGGACATCGGGGGCGCCGCGGAACTCACCGTGGCAGACCTGTCCTTCATCTCCCTCACCCTGGTGGTCCAGCCGCTGGCACTGTGCACCGAACCCGGCGGGGACCTGGTGCTGATGGTGAAGCCGCAGTTCGAGATCGGCAAGGACCGGCTGGGACGGACAGGGGTCGTCACCTCCGAGCGGGAACGCCGCCTGGCGGTGGAGAAAGTGGCCAGGGCAGCGCTCGACGCCGGGCTGGACCTCTGCGGCCTGGCGGTCAGTCCGCTGCCGGGCCAGGACGGAAACGTTGAATACTTCCTGTGGATAAAACGCAGGATCAGCCAAGACTTGCCTAAGATCGAAGAGCGGGAGGCAGCGGCTGCTGCCTTGCTCGGACGAATCTGGCCGAACCACTAGAGAGCGGAACCTGATGAGCAGGCGTGTACTGGTCCTCGCCCATACCGGCCGCGAGGACTCGCTGAAGGCCGCCTGGGAGGCGTGCGCCCTCCTGCACGCCTCGGGCATCGTGCCGGTCATGCAGGAATCCGAACTTGCAGACATGGAACGGTTCTTCGGACACCTGGCCCAGCCCGTGGAGGTCCTCCACGACCATGTCCAGCTGCCGGATGTTGAACTGGTGATGATCCTTGGCGGCGACGGCACCATCCTGCGCGCAGCTGAACTGGTCCGGGAGGTGGACGTGCCGCTGCTGGGCGTCAACCTTGGCCATGTGGGCTTCCTTGCCGAAAGCGAGCGGGCGGACCTTGCCCAGACCGTCGAGTGGATCGCCAGCCGCGAGTACACGGTGGAAGAGCGGATGACCATTGACGTCCAGGTGTGGGTCCGCGGCCAGAAGATCTGGCACACGTGGGCGCTGAACGAAGCGGCCATCGAGAAGGCCAACCGCGAACGCATGCTTGAGGTCGTGACCGAAGTGGACGAACGTCCCCTCACCTCCTTTGGCTGCGACGGCATCGTCCTGGCCACCCCCACCGGCTCCACGGCCTATGGTTTTTCGGCCGGCGGGCCCGTGGTGTGGCCCGAAGTGGAGGCACTGGTCATCGTCCCCATCAGCGCCCACGCACTCTTCGCCAAACCGCTGGTGGTCTCGCCGCGTTCCAGGCTGGCTGTTGAGGTCCTGGGCCGGACGGATGCCCAGGGCGTCCTGTGGTGTGATGGCAGGCGGTCCGTGGACCTGCCGCCCGGTGCCAGGGTGGAAGTCACCAAATCAGCAACCCCCGTGAGGCTCGCCCGCACCCACCAGACGCCGTTTTCGGCCCGCCTGGTCCGCAAGTTCGAGCTTCCGATCCACGGCTGGCGGGGACCTGTGCCCAAGGCGGACGCCATCCACACCGGCCCCATACCCGTCGTCCGGACACCGCGGCCCATGCCGCCGCTCCAGGTGCCGCCGGCCGGCCAGCCCGACATTGACTCCGATCCGTCCACCGCAAAGTGAAGCCATGCTTGAAGAACTGAGAATCCGCGATCTTGGCGTCATCACTGACGCAACGCTGCCGCTGGGGCCGGGCCTGAGCGTGGTGACCGGCGAGACCGGCGCCGGCAAGACCATGGTGGTCACCGCCGTCGGCCTGCTCCTGGGCGCGCGTTCCGATGCCGGAGCCGTCAGGAGCGGCGCAAAGAGCGCCACGGCCGAGGCCGTGCTGAAGCTCGACGCCGGCCACCCCGCGATTGCCAGGGCATTGGAGGCGGGGGCGGATACGGAAGAGGTCGATGGCGGCGCGGAGCTGATCCTTGCCCGTCGCCTTGGCTCCGACGGCCGCAGCCGTGCCTTCCTGGGCGGCAGGGCCGCGCCGGTGGGTGTCCTGGCCGAAATCGGCGAGACCCTGGTGGTGGTCCACGGCCAGTCGGACCAGATCCGGCTCAAGGGAGCGGCCGCCCAGCGGGGCGCCCTGGACAAGTTCGCCGGTGAAGCACTGGCCGGTCCGCTGGCCGCCTACCAGGAGCTCTACAACCACTGGAAGTCCAGCCAGGCCGAGCTGGACGGCCTCCGCAGCGCTGCGCGTGACAGGCTGCGTGAGGCCGAATCCCTGCAAAGCGCCCTCGCCGAAATCGATGAGGTTGATCCGCAGCCGGGGGAGGACGAAGTCCTCAAAGCCGAAGCGGTGAAACTTGCCAACGTCGAGGAGCTTCGCATCGCCGCGAGCACGGCCCACCAGGCGCTCATCGCCGAGGACTTCGGTGAAGAGGGGGACGCCACCACCCTCGTTGACGCTGCCAAGCGGACGCTGGAACACGTGGCCGAGCACGACGCCGAGCTGGGGTCCGCCGCCTCGCGGCTGGCCGAGGTGGGCTTCCTGCTGAACGACATCGCCACCGAGCTGGCCAGCTACCAGGCTGGGCTGGACACGGAAGGACCCGAACGGCTCGCGGAGATCGAGGACCGCCGTGCCGTGCTGGCCAAACTGGTCCGCAAATACGCTCCCACCATCGACGAGGTGTTGGTCTGGGCGGAGAACGCCCGCGTGCGCTTCGATGAACTGCAGGACGATTCCACCCGGATCGAAAAGCTGGACGCCGAAGTGGTCCAGGCGGAGGCAGACCTGAAGAAGCTGGCCGCGGCCATCAGCAGGATCAGGGCCAAGGCAGCGAAGGACCTCTCGGCCCGGGTCAGCGCGGAGCTTAAGGCGCTGGCCATGGCTGATGCCACGCTGGTCATCAACCTCGAGCCCGGTGGCCAGCTCGGGCCGCACGGCGCGGACGAGATCAGCTTCCTGCTGCAGCCGCACTCCGGGGCCCCCGCCCGGCCCCTCGGCAAGGGCGCCTCCGGCGGTGAACTGTCCCGCGTCATGCTCGCCATCGAAGTGGTGCTGGCAGCCGTGGACCCGGTCCCGACGTTCGTCTTCGACGAGGTGGACGCCGGCGTGGGCGGCCGCGCCGCCGTCGAAATCGGCCGCAGGCTCGCCATGCTGGCCCGCCACGTCCAGGTGCTGGTAGTCACCCACCTGCCGCAGGTGGCCGCTTTCGCGGACCAGCACATCACCGTCACCAAGACTTCCGTCCGGGGAGCCGACGGCGGAACCGCCACCGGGTTCACATCCAGTGATGTCCGCCTCCTCGACGGCCCCAAAAGGGTCCGCGAACTGGCCCGCATGCTGGCCGGCCAGGAGGATTCGGAGTCGGCGCAGGCGCACGCCCAGGAACTGCTGGACGACGCAAAACTCCTGCCCCAGGGGGCCTGAGGGCGGGTTCGGCCGGGGCTCCGCGGGCGGGCCGCCCCTTGATCGGCGGCCGGCACAGGGGCAAACTTGGACGTTTGGGGAAGAGTGCCGGCGATCCGTGGAAGGCTCAAATGATGATAGGCTCGAATTCCGTGGTGCAGCGATCAAATTCCCGTGTAAATTCCCGGTTCCCGGGCTCATCCAAGACGACCAAACACATCTTCGTAACCGGTGGTGTGGCGTCCTCGCTCGGTAAGGGACTGACGGCATCCAGCCTTGGTCACCTCCTGCGCGCACGCGGCCTGTCTGTGACCATGCAGAAGCTCGATCCGTACCTGAACGTGGATCCGGGCACCATGAACCCCTTCCAGCACGGCGAGGTCTTCGTCACCGACGACGGCGCCGAGACGGACCTGGATATCGGACACTACGAGCGCTTCCTGGACGAAAACCTGGAAGGTTCAGCGAATGTGACCACGGGGCAGGTGTACTCAACTGTCATCGCGAAGGAACGCCGCGGCGAGTACCTCGGCGACACCGTCCAGGTCATCCCGCACATCACCGATGAGATCAAGCGCCGCATGCGCCTGCCGGCCGAGGGCAAGAATGCCCCGGACGTTATCATCACCGAAATTGGCGGCACCGTGGGCGACATCGAATCCCAGCCGTTCCTCGAATCGGCCCGCCAGGTGCGCCAGGACATCGGCCGCACTAACGTGTTCTTCCTCCACGTCTCCCTGGTCCCCTACATCGGGCCGTCCCAGGAGCTGAAGACCAAGCCAACCCAGCACTCCGTGGCAGCCCTGCGGTCCATCGGTATCCAGCCTGAGGCGATCGTTATCCGCTCGGACCGCGAAGTGCCCGAAGCCATGCGGGAAAAGATCGGCCGGATGTGCGACGTCGATATCGATGCCGTGGTGAACGCCGCCGATGCCCCCAGCATCTACGACATCCCCAAGACCCTCCACACGCAGGGCCTGGACTCCTACATCGTGCGTGCCCTGGACCTGCCCTTCAAGGACGTGGACTGGACAAGCTGGGACAAGCTCCTCGAGGCCGTGCACAACCCCAAGCACGAGGTCGAGATCGCGCTGGTGGGCAAGTACATCGACCTTCCCGACGCCTACCTGTCGGTGACCGAGGCCCTGCGTGCCGGCGGCTTTGCCAACGACACCAAGGTCAAGATCCGCTGGGTTCCCTCGGACGAGTGCGAAACCCGCGAGGGCGCCGTCAAGGCGCTCGACGGCGTCGACGCCATCTGCGTTCCGGGCGGCTTCGGCATCCGCGGACTTGAAGGCAAGCTCGGCGCCCTGAAGTTCGCCCGCGAAACCAAGCTGCCGGTCCTGGGACTCTGCCTGGGCCTGCAGTGCATGGTCATCGAATACGCCCGCAACGTGGTGGGGCTCGAAGGTGCCTCGTCCAGCGAATTCGAGCCCGACTCCAAGTACCCGGTCATTGCCACCATGGAAGAGCAGCTGGAGTTCGTCGAAGGCCGCGGCGACCTCGGCGGCACCATGCGCCTGGGCCTCTACGAAGCAAAGCTCGACCCCGGATCCGTCATCGCTGAGACGTACGGCAAGACCACCGTCAGCGAACGCCACCGCCACCGCTACGAGGTCAACAACAAGTACCGCGACCAGATCGCAGCCGAAGGCCTGGTGTTCTCCGGCACGTCCCCGGACGGCAAGCTCGTTGAATTCGTCGAACTGCCTGCGGACGTCCACCCGTACTACGTGGCCACCCAGGCTCACCCCGAGCTGAGCTCACGCCCCACCCGGCCGCACCCGCTGTTCGCCGGCCTGGTCAAGGCAGCCCTGAAGCACCAGGGGGGCCCCGACACGGCTGCCACCGCGGAT
Organism: Pseudarthrobacter sp. NCCP-2145; assembly: GCF_023708005.1. NCBI lineage: Bacteria > Bacillati > Actinomycetota > Actinomycetes > Micrococcales > Micrococcaceae > Pseudarthrobacter > Pseudarthrobacter sp. NCCP-2145. The sequence continues at coordinate 9,023 of NZ_BRCG01000020.1, forward strand.
GCCGGCGCTGCCGACGCCCTGCAGTCCGGTACGGTAGCCGCTAAGTAGTTCCAACAGAAAAGGACGGCGCGATGCCCGGTACACCTGAAGCCACCCCTGCTGCGAAGCAGGTTTCGGATGAACCGAGCCCGCGCCGTCTTTTGTCTACCGAGAAGGTCTACAAAGGCCGGATCTGGGACGTGGTCAGCGACAGCTTCCAGCTGCAGGAAACCGGAGAAGCACTTACCCGCGACTACATCGACCACCCCGGCGCGGTGGCCGTCCTGCCCATGAACGCCGCCGGGGAGATCCTCCTCCTCAGGCAGTACCGCCATCCGGTGGGCATGGATCTTTGGGAGATCCCCGCCGGCCTGCTGGACGTTGAGGGTGAGGACTTCGTGGTGGGGGCCGCCCGGGAAATGGCCGAGGAAGCGGACCTCGCCGCGGGTACCTGGAACGTCCTGGCGGATTTCTTCAATTCCCCGGGCTCCTCCAGCGAGGCCATCAGGATCTACCTGGCCCGGGACCTGGCAGACATACCCCATCACGAACGCCACGAGCGGACGGATGAGGAAGCCGAGATCGAGTTCCACTGGATCAGCCTGGACGACGCCGTGGACTCCGTCCTGGCCGGCCGGCTCCACAACCCGTCCGCCGTCGTCGGAATCCTGGCCGCCGCTGCCGCACGCGCCGGAGGGTACCAGGGGCTTCGGCCGGCCGATGCACCCTGGCCGGCGCACCCCAGCCAGCGCTGATGGTTCCGCCTCCCTCCACCGAACTGGCCTCCGCAGACCCGGTCCCCGCCGAGGCAGCCCGTGCAGAGCCGGCCAGGGATGCCGCCCCGCCCGCCCCGCCCACGGCCATCGACCGCGGCATCACCGACTACCTGCAGCACATGGGAGTGGAGCGCGGCCTGGCGGCCAACACCCTCTCCGCCTACCGGCGGGACCTCACCCGCTATGCCCGCTACCTCTCGGCGGCGGGCTGCGCGCGCCCGGAGGACATCACCCGCCACCACGTCACGGGATACGTCCGGGCACTGGCTGACGGGTCCGACGGCGGTTCCACCCTGGGCGTCAGGTCCGCCGCCCGGACCGTGGTGGCCGTCCGCGGACTCCACAAGTTCTGGGCTTTGGAAGGCTTCACGCCCACGGACCCCGCCAGCGAAGTCCACCCGCCCATGCCCGGGAAGCGGCTGCCGAAAGCCATCAGCGTGGATGAAGTCACACGGATCCTCGAAGCGGCGGGAACGGACACAGCAACAGGGCTGCGCGACCGCGCCCTCCTTGAGTTCCTGTACTCCACCGGAGCAAGGATCAGCGAGGCCGTAGGCCTGGACGTTGACGACATCTCGCTGGATGCTGAGGCGTCCGGCCCGGCCATCGTGCGGCTCTTCGGCAAGGGTTCCAAGGAGCGGCTCGTGCCCCTCGGCTCCTACGGTGCCAGGGCCCTGGAAGCATACCTGGTGCGGGGCCGTCCGCTGCTGGCAGCCAAGGGAAAAGGCACCCCGGCGCTGTTCCTGAACGCCCGCGGCGGCCGGATCAGCCGGCAGAGCGCCTGGACCATCCTGAAGGCGGCGGCCGAAAAGGCGAACATCACCAAGGACGTTTCCCCCCACACCCTCCGGCACTCCTTTGCCACCCACCTGCTCGAAGGCGGCGCGGACGTCCGCGTGGTCCAGGAGCTGCTGGGCCACGCCTCGGTGACCACCACGCAGGTGTACACCCTGGTCACTGCCGAAACCCTGCGGGAGATCTACGCCGCCGCGCATCCCCGGGCGCTGGGCTGAGCATGGCTGCTGCGGTTTCCCTGTGCTTCCTGCTCCGCGAGGTTGACGGCGTATCCCAGGTGCTGCTGGGGCTGAAGAAGACAGGGTTTGGGCGCGGAAAGATCGTGGGCATCGGCGGCCACGTGGAACCGGGCGAGAGCGACGCGGAGGCAGCGATCCGCGAGGTGCGGGAGGAAGCGGACGTCGGGCTCCGCCACGAGGACCTTCGGGACGCCGGGGTCATCCGGTTCGTGTTCCCTGCCAAGCCGGAATGGGACATGCGCACGAGGCTGTTCACAGCGGTGCGCTGGGACGGCGAGCCCACCGAAAGCCTTGAGATCGCCCCGGCCTGGTTTGAGACCGCAGCCCTGCCCGTTGAGCGGATGTGGCAGGATGCCGACCACTGGCTGCCGGTGGTGCTGGAAGGCGGGAAGGTCAACATCGTTGTGACCATGGACTACGACAATGAGGCCGTTGCCTCCTCCGAGAGCCTCCTCTTCTGAAAACTTCGGGAAAACGACGGCGGCCGGGCCCGCAAGGTGACCTGGCCGCCGTCGCGCCTTCCGGCTGGGGCGCCCTGCCCCGCACCAGCCTTAGGACAGGTGCCGCTCCTCCGGGCCGACGTATTCGCTCAGCGGACGGATCAGCGAGTTGGAGTCCAGCTGCTCCATGATGTGCGCCGTCCAGCCCGTGATCCGGCTGGCGACGAACAGGGGAGTGAACGTCTCGGTGTCAAAGCCCATGAGGTGGTAGGTGGGCCCCGCCGGATAGTCGAGGTTGGGCTTGATGGCCTTGGCCTCGTCCATGGCAGTCTCGAGGCCCTGGTACAGGCCCAGGAGTTCAGGCCGGCCGTAGTGCGCGATCATCTTGTCCAGGGCCGCCTTCATGGTGGGCACCCGGGAATCGCCGTGCTTGTACACCCGGTGTCCGAACCCCATCACCTTCTTCTTGTGGGCCAGGGCGTCCTCCATCCAGGCTTTGGCGCGCGCTGCCGCTTCTTCCAGCGATTCCTCCGGCCGGATGCCGATCTCATCGAAGGTGTGCATGACGGCCTCGTTCGCGCCGCCATGCAGCGGGCCTTTCAGGGCCCCGATGGCGCCCGTGACCGCTGAATGCAGGTCCGAGAGCGTGGAGGTGATGACCCGTGCCGTGAAGGTCGAGGCGTTAAAGCTGTGTTCGGCGTAAAGGATCATGGAAACGTTGAAGGCCTCCACCACTTCCGGCACCTGTTCCTCACCGAAGGCCATCCACAGGAAGTTGGCCGAGTAGCCCAGGTCGTCCCGGGGCGCTACCGGTTCAACGGGGCGTCCCGCCGCGTGCCGCCGGCGCTGGTCGTAGGCCACCACGGCCGGCATCGCTGCGAACAGGTCCACGGCCTTTGCCATGTTGGCTTCCCGCGACGAATCACCGGTCAGCGGATGCCTGGCACCCATCACAGAGGCTGCCGTCCGGCAGACATCCATGGGGTGGGCGCTGGTGGGCAGGGCATCGACTACCTGCTTGACCACTGGGTCCAAAGCCCGCCCGGCCCGCTCCCGCGCTGTGAATTCGGCCAGCTGGTCCGCGGTGGGCAGCTCCCCGTTCCAGAGCAGGTACGCGACTTCCTCAAAGCTGCACCGCGCCGCGAGCTCCTGGACCGGGTAGCCACGGTACAGCAGCGAGTTGGTGTCCGGGTTGACCTTCGAGACGGACGTGTAGTCCACTACGACGCCGGCGAGACCTTTTTTGATGTCCTGTTCAGCCATGCTGAAACTCCCTTGTTCCTGTCGCCTTTCGGATGCCGGCCGCGGCCGGCGGTGGTCCTTTAGTGCTTTCCGGGGACCTGGAAATTGAAGACCCCGGTGTCAAAACGGTTGTAGGCCTCGTAGTCCACGAGGTCGTACAGCCGCGCCCGGGTCAGCATGCTGCCGACCTGTGCCTCCTGCGTTCCCTCAGCCTTGATCGAGTCCAGCGTACGCTCAGCAGCGCCCATGGCACTACGGAGCAGGGTGACCGGATAAATCACCATGTTCACGCCCACAGCTGCCAGCTGGTCCACCGTGAAGAGGTCGCTCTTTCCAAACTCCGTCATGTTGGCCAGGATGGGCACGTCCACGGCATCGCGGATGGCCTGGAACTCGTCCAGGGTGGCCATGGCTTCCGGGAAAACAGCGTCTGCGCCGGCGTCCACGAGTGCTTTTGCCCGGTCCTGTGCCGCCGCCAGTCCATCCGTGGCGCGGATGTCGGTGCGGGCCATGATCAGGAAGTTGGGGTCGCGGCGGGCGTCCGCAGCAGCGCGGATGCGTTTGGTGGCGGTGTCCAGGTCCACGACGTTCTTGCCGTCGAGGTGGCCGCAGCGCTTGGGGTTGAACTGGTCTTCGATGTGCAGTCCGGCGAGGCCGGCGTTCTCGAGTTCCTGCACGGTGCGGGCAACGTTCATTGGTTCGCCGAAGCCGGTGTCCGCATCCACGATGGCGGGCAGGTCCGTCATGCGGGCGATCTGTCCTGCGCGGGTGGCCACTTCGGTGAGGGTGGTCAGTCCGATGTCCGGCAGGCCGAGGTCGTTGGCCAGCACTGCACCGGAGATATAAACCCCGGCGAAGCCCTTCTCCTCGATCAGCCGGGCGGAAAGGGGGTTGAACGCGCCGGGGAACTGCTGGATGGTTCCGGAGGCCAGGAGCTCCCGGAACCGGATCCGCTTCTGCTCCGGCGTGGTCCTGGAATACAGCATCAGAACAGTCCCTTGGGTGCGGCGGCGAAGTCGATAACGCCGGGGGCAGCGGTGATGTTCAGCTGGTCCAGCTCACCGGCGGAAAGTTCCGGCAGCCGCTCGGCGGCGGCCAGGAACCGTTCAATCTCGGCTTCCTCCACCAGCCCCGCGGCGAGGGTGCGGAACTTGTTGACGTACTGGTCCCGTCCGAACGGCCTGGCGCCCAGCGGGTGGGCATCAGCCACGGCAATGTCGTCCTTGATGACCGATCCGTCCGTCAGGGTGATCTCAACGGAACCGCCGAAGGCCTTCTCTGCAATGTTGAGGGAGTGGTAGCGGCGGGTCCACTCAGGGTCTTCCTCGGTGCTGACCTTCTGCCACAGGTCCACCGTGTCCGGCCGTCCGGCACGTTCGGGGGAGTAGGAGTCCACGTGGTGCCAGGCGCCATCCTGCAGGGCCACCGTGAAGATGTAGGGGATGGAGTGGTCCAGCGTCTCCCGGCTGGCCTTGGGATCGTACTTCTGCGGATCGTTGGCGCCGGAGCCGATGACGTAGTGCGTGTGGTGGCTCGTCCTGATCAGGACGGACTTCACGTTGGCCGGGTCCGTGGCTTCGGGATGTTCACGGTTCAGTTTCCGGGCCAGGTCAATCCAGGCCTGCGCCTGGTACTCGGCGGAGTGTTCCTTGGTGTAGGTGTCCAGGATGGCGCGCTTTGCTTCCCCGGCCTCCGGCAGCGGCACCATGTAGGAGGCATCCGGGCCGTCCAGCATCCAGGCGATGACGCCGTCTTCACCTTCGTAGATGGGCACCGGAGAGGTCTGTCCGCGCATGGCCCGGTCTGCGGCCTCGACGGCCATCTTTCCGGCGAACGCCGGGGCGTGCGCCTTCCAGGTGGAGATCTCGCCCTTGCGGGACTGCCTGGTTGCCGTGGTGGTGTGCAGGGCCTGGCCGACGGACTGGAAAATGGTCTCGACGTCGAGACCCAGGAGTGTGCCGATGCCTGCGGCTGCCGACGGGCCAAGGTGCGCCACGTGGTCGATCTTGTGCTTGTGCAGGCAGATTGCCTTGACCAGGTTCACCTGGATTTCGTACCCGGTGGTGATGCCGCGGATGAGGTCCTGTCCGCTGGCACCGGTGTGCTGGGCAACGGCAAGGATGGGCGGGATGTTGTCGCCCGGATGCGAGTAGTCGGCGGCCAGGAACGTGTCGTGGTAATCCAGTTCCCGCACGGCAACCCCGTTGGCCCACGCCGCCCATTCCGGTGACACGCGCTCGCCGATGCCGAAAACCTTGGCGCCCTGGCCACCGGTGCTGGGGCCGTGCGCCAGGGCCTGGGCGCGGGCAGCCACAATCGGCCCGCGGTTCAGGGAGGCGATGGCCACCGAGGCGTTGTCGATGACACGGTTGACCACCATGTCGGCCACCTCGGGCGTTACCGCGACGGGGTCGGTGGCAACCTTGGCGATCTTGTAGGCGAGCTGTTCCTCGCGGGGCAGGTTTTCCTCGCTCCTGTAAACCCGGACGTGGTGTTCCTTAACCATGGTGCTCCTTGTGGTGGGGTGTATGCGTGTTCTTGACGTGCGTAAGGCTTCGGTGCAGGTGGAGGATGGTGGCGGCTTCGGCCAGCCGGGGGTTGCGGGCGGCGATCGCTTCGGCGATGGCTGCGTGCTCTGCTGCTGCGGCCGTGAGCCGCTGCGCATCGTCGGCTGCCAGGCGGCGTACGCGCACCAGGTGCACCCGCAGGCCGCGCATGGCCTGCGCCAGGTAGGAGTTGGAGACGGCGGCATCGATGGCGGCGTCGAGGCGTCCGGCCAGATCGTAGTAGGCATGCCTGCCGGGGTCGCTGCCGTCAATGAGGGCGGGGGCTTCGAGGAGCTCCTTGTGGAGCTGGAGGAAAACACCGGGATCACCGCGTTCGGCTGCCAGCGCCGCGGCTTTGCTTTCGAGGGTTTCGCGGAGCTCGAAGAGTTCGTCGATGTCATCGAGCGAAACGTCGGTGACGACGACGCCGCGGCTGCCGGCCGTCGTCGTCAGCCCTTCGGCGGTGAGCCGGCTCAGCGCCTCCCGCAGTGGAGTGCGCGAGACACCAAGCCGTTCGGACTGTTCCACCTCAGCAAGCACCGTGCCCGGCAGGAGGCGCCACTCGGTGATGTCTTCGCGGAGGGCGGCGTAGGCCCGGTCACTGGCGCGCATCGTTGCCTCCTTCGGTCTTGGACTCCTCCCAGTGTATACATGGGGCTCCAATTTGCCAATGAACGGCAGCTAAAACGTGGAATAGCCACATTCATGTATACAAAAACCCTTGTTCGCCGTCGGGCTCCCGGCTAACATGGCGTCTACACAACGTCGTGGATGGGAAGCACTTTCATGGTCACCAGCAGCTATCGGCAAACGTACGAAGAAAGCCTTGGTAATCCCGGGGAGTTTTGGCTCAATGCAGCCGCAAAGGTTTCCTGGTCGGCGCCGCCCCGGCACGCGCTGGACGCAAGCCGGGCCCCGCTCTACACCTGGTTTCCGGACGGGGTCCTCAACACCTCCTACAACGCCCTGGACCGCCACGTGGAGGCCGGCCGGGGTGACCAGGACGCACTCATCTACGATTCGGCCATGCTCGGCACCCGCCGGCGCTTCAGCTATGCGGAACTCACCGGGCTGGTGGCACGCTTTGCCGGTGCCCTCCGCCGCCGCGGGGTGGGCAAGGGGGACCGCGTCGTGATCTACATGCCGATGATTCCCGAGGCAGCCATCGCCATGCTGGCAACAGCGCGCCTCGGAGCCGTCCACTCAGTGGTCTTCGGAGGGTTTGCCCCGAAAGAACTCGCGGCGCGCATCCGCGACGCCGCCGCCGCCGTAGTGGTCACCGCCTCCGGGGGAATCGAGCCCACCCGCCGCATTGAATACCTCCCCGCCGTCGAGGAAGCCCTCCACCTGGCGGGAGTGCCGGACCTCCCCGTCATCGTCCGGGCCCGGGAGGGCTTCGCAGCCACAGCGGCGGACCATGGCTGGCAGGACTGGGACTCGGAAATGGCCGCTGCGGAACCTGCCGCACCCGTGGACGTCGCGGCCACCGATCCGCTGTACATCCTCTACACCTCAGGCACCACCGGGACGCCCAAAGGCGTGGTGCGGGACAACGGGGGCCACGCCGTCGCTCTCACCTGGACCATGGAAAACATCTACGGCGCTGGTCCGGGGGACGTCATGTGGACCGCGTCCGATGTCGGCTGGGTGGTAGGGCACTCCTACATCGTCTACGGCCCGCTGCTTGCCGGTGCCACCACGGTCCTCTACGAGGGCAAACCGGTTGGAACGCCTGATGCCGGGGCGTTTTGGCGCGTGATCCGGGAGCACGGAGTCAACGTCCTGTTCACCGCCCCCACGGCGCTGCGGGCCATCCGGAAGGCCGACCCCGAGGCGGCCCTGCTGCGGGACTATGACATGTCCAGCCTGCGCACGCTCTTCACGGCGGGGGAGCGGCTGGACACGGACACCTTCCACTGGGCCTCCCGGTCGGTTGGCGTTCCTGTGGTGGACCACTGGTGGCAGACAGAGACGGGCTGGGCCATCTGCGCCAATCCCCGCGGCTTGGAAGAACTGCCCATCAAGGCAGGTTCGCCCAGCGTCCCTATGCCGGGATTCAGGCTCAGCATCGTGGACGACCTTGGCGTGGAAGTGGCACCCGGCACGGAAGGCAACATCGTGCTCGGGCTTCCACTGCCGCCCGGGACCCTGGCCACGCTCTGGGGCAACGACGAACGGTACATCTCCTCCTACCTGCAGGCTTTCGAGGGGTTCTACGCCACCGGGGATTCCGGCTACCGGGACGCGGACGGCTACGTGTTCGTGATGGGGCGGACGGACGACATCATCAATGTCGCGGGGCACCGGCTGTCCACCGGCGCCATGGAGCAGGTGATCGGACAGCATCCGGCCGTTGCCGAATGCGCGGTGATCGGCCTGGCTGATCCGCTGAAGGGCCAGCGCCCCAGCGGCTACGTTGTGCTCAAGTCCGGGGTGGAGGTGTCCGAGGACGTCCTGGCAAAGGACCTGGTGGCGATGGTCCGCCGGGACATCGGCGCTGTTGCGGACTTCAAGCACGTGACGGTTGTTGATGCCCTGCCCAAGACCCGGTCCGGGAAGATCCTCCGCAAGACGATGCGCCAGATTGCCGACGGCGAGGAGTACACGGTGCCGTCCACGATCGAAGACGCCGGGGTGATTGACCAGCTGATCGGGAGCCTCCGTCCCGGCGGGAGCGGAGACTAGCAGCGGACGGAGCCAGTGGCCCGAGTCAGCGGCCGGGTTAGCGCCCGCTCCAGCGGTACTCGTTTTCCGGCCGGCCCGGTGTTCCGTAGCGGGCAGTCCTGGAGACGGTGCCGGCGTCCGCCAGGTACTCGAGGTAACGGCGTGCGGTGACGCGGGACATGCCGAGTGCGTCCATGACTTCCGTGGCGGATACGGCGTCGCTCTGTTGCCTGACGAACTCCTGCACTGAGCCCAGCGTGGAAGCGGAGAGGCCTTTGGGCAGGGGAAGTTCCGACGGCGCCCGCAGGCTTGCGAAGGCCTGGTCCACTTCGCTTTGGGACGCTCCGGCCTTTCCGGAGCCGGCGTTCGGGCCTGCGAGCTGCTGCCGGAACTGCCGGTAGCTTTCCAGCTTGTCGGCGAACGTGGCGAACGTAAACGGCTTGATCAGGTACTGAACCACGCCAATGGCCACGGCGCTCCGCACGATCGCCAGCTCCCGGACCGCTGTGATGGCGATGATGTCCGCGAGGATGCCCGCCGCCCGCATCCGCCTGGCGATATCCAGGCCGTGGAGGTCCGGCAGGTTCATGTCCAGGAGGACGAGTTCCACCGGGTTGCCCGCCGCCGAGAGCTCACCGAGCAGCCGAAGGGCGGACTGGCCGTCCGGCGCGCTTCCGGCCAGCTCAAAACCCGGCAGCCGCCCGATGTAGGCTGCGTGTGCCGCCGACGCGATGGCCTCGTCCTCAACGACGAGGACCCGGATGTTGCTCACGGTGTGTGCTCCTTTTGCGGGGACGCTGCTGCGGGAAGGAATACTTCGAATTTCGCTCCGCGCCGTCCGTTAATGGTCAGGGTACCGCCCAGCCGCTGCACTGCCTGCCGGACCAGGGCCAGCCCGATGCCCCGGCCGCCGGGCCCGGAAGGCTTGGTACTGAAGCCGTGGCGGAAGATGCTGTCCGCGGCCTGCGCGTCCAGGGCGGCGCCGGAATCGTGGACGGCGATGTCCAGCCCCTCCTCATCCGACTCCACTGTCAGCTCCACCCGCCGGGGCGGGGGAGCGTCCGCAGCCGCATCGATGGCGTTATCCAGCAGGTTTCCCAGGATAGTCACCAGGTCCTGCACAGCCACTCCCGCCACCGTACCGGAACCCAGCGTGGCAACATCGAGCTGGACCCCGCGTTCGTGGGCTTCAGCCACCTTGCCCATCACCAGCGCACCCAGGACAGGTTCATCAACGGAGCTGACCATGTCATCCGTCAGCTGCTGGCTGAGTTCCAGGTCCCGGGTGGCGAAGTCCAGTGCTTCCTGCGTCCGGCCCAGCTCCAGGAGCGAGACCATGGTGTGGAGCCTGTTGGCGTGTTCATGGGTCTGGGCGCGGAGGGCACCGGAGAGGGTCCGCATGGTTTCGAGTTCGTTGCCCAGGGCCTCAATTTCGGTACGGTCCCGCAGCGTGGCCACCGTACCGTACACGGGCGTCCTGCCCCGGGTTCCCGGGGAATCGGGCGCCCTGGCCGGCCCCTGGTTGACCACCAGCACCCGGGAACCGGTAAGGATGATCTCGTCATTGGCCGGCCGGCCGGACTCGAAGAGGTCCCGGAGCTCCTCCTCAAGCGGCAGTTCCCCCAGCGACGGCGGCCTGGTGGGGTCCTTGCTCCCGGCACCTTCGAGGCCCAGCAGTTCTGCCGCCTGGTCGTTGTACATCACCACGCGGCCCTTCGTGTCAATCAGGATCAGGCCTTCGCGCACCGAGTGCAGGACGGATTCGTAGTAGGCGAACAGCTGCGATAGCTGCTCGGGACCCCAGCCCCGGGTCACCCGGCGAAGGTACCGGCCCAGGAGCCAGGACGCCAGTGAACCGCCCACCAGCAGGGCAAGGCCAATCGACAGCAGGGCGGGCAGGCGTCCTGCGAACGCAACATCCACCGTGCGGACCGTGACGCCCACCGCCACCAGCGCCTTTACCTCACCCGCTTCATCCTTGACCGGGACAATGGTCCGCACTGACGGGCCCAGTGTCCCCGCCGTCACTTCGGTGAGCTGCCCACCCTGCAATGCAGCGTCGATGGAGCCGATATACGGCCGGCCGATTTCCTCGTCCCGCGGATGGGTCCACCGGGTGCGGTCCGGCGCCATGATGGTGACGAAGTCGACGTCGGCCCCTGCCATGACGTCCCTGGCGTAGGGCTGCAGCGTCGCGGTCGGGTCCGGGCTTGAGGCCGCCTCCAGCACCAGCGGGCTGGCCGCGATGGCAGCGGCGATCCCCGCCATCCGCTGGCCGGCCTCGTCGTAGGTGCGGTCACGGGCATCAACAAAGGTGGCCGAACCGACGACGGCGAGGAACACCACCACAATCAGCAGGTTCGCCACGAAGAGCCGGCGGGCGATACTCCAGGGGTGGATCACGTGTGCCTCCCGCGCCGTTCCGGACGCCATCCGTAGAAACCATGTGCGCCGCGACCAATATGAACGCAACGGTGAGCTGGGTCACGGCGTGCCCAATGATGGATATCACACCGGAGGACGCGTTGAGCCCAGAGAATGTGCCGCAGCGTCTATCAGATTATCCATATAAGGAGACACATCATGGCTTCTCAACGAGGAGAGTCGCTTGACACCGTGAAGACGCGGCGCAAGGGCATCGACAAATCGCATTACCTCTACATTGCCGTCATCGCCGCCGTTATCCTCGGTGCCGTGGTGGGCCTGATGTTCCCCGAGGTCGGCAAGTCCCTGAAGCCGCTGGGTGACGGGTTCATCAAGCTGATCAAGATGATGATTGCGCCCATCATCTTCTGCACCATCGTCCTGGGCATCGGCTCCATCGCAAAGGCCGCCACGGTGGGCAAGGTCGGTGGCCTGGCGCTGGGATACTTCGTGCTCATGTCCACCTTCGCGCTCGCCATCGGCCTGGTTGTTGGAAACCTGATCCACCCGGGCGAGGGCCTGAAGCTGGCGCCGTACGATCCCTCCAAGAAGGCCGAAGTCGACAGCACCGTCGCCTTCCTCCTCGGGATCATCCCGGGAGACATTCCGGTCCTTCCGACGCTCTTCGCCGCACTCCTCGTAGGTTTCGCCCTGCAGAAGATGGGCCCGCAGGGTGCCCCGGTACTCAAGGCCATCGGCCATGGCCAGGCCGTCGTGTTCCGCATCCTCATCATGATCATGTGGCTTGCCCCGGTGGGCGCATTCGGTGCCATCGCCGCCGTCGTGGGAGCCACCGGCTTCCAGGCCATCGTCAGCATGTTCACCCTGATGGCCGCCTTCTACATCACCTGCGCACTGTTCATCGTCATCATCCTGGGCGGTCTGCTGAAGGTTGTGTCCGGGGTCAACATCTTCAAGCTCATGAAGTACCTGGGCCGTGAATACCTGCTGATCTTCTCCACGTCCTCTTCCGAAGCTGCCCTGCCCCGCCTGATCGCAAAGATGGAGCACCTCGGCGTCTCCAAGCCTGTGGTTGGCGTCACGGTACCCACCGGCTACTCGTTCAACCTGGACGGCACCGCCATCTACCTGACCATGGCGTCACTCTTCGTAGCCAACGCCATGGGAACGCCGCTGGACCTGGGAGCCCAGATCTCCCTGCTGGTCTTCATGATCATCGCCTCCAAGGGTGCCGCCGGTGTCACCGGCGCCGGCCTCGCCACACTGGCTGCAGGCCTGCAGGCACACAAGCCTGAACTCCTGGGCGGCGTGGGCATGATCGTGGGCATCGACCGGTTCATGTCCGAAGCCCGCGCCCTGACCAACTTCACCGGCAACGCCGTAGCCACCGTCCTGATTGGCACGTGGGTCAAGGAGATCGACGGCGGCCAGGTCAACAGCGTCCTCTCCGGCGAACTGCCCTTCGACGAGCAGACCATGATCGCCGGCCACACCGGCCACGCCGAACCGGCAGCCACGGATACCGACGCGCCCCGCGTTCCGGCCGCCGTCTAGGCACCGGGCCACGCGCATACAGTATCAACGCAGCAGCCCCCGCAGCCCCGGCCGCGGGGGCTGCTGCGTGCCCCGTCAAAACCAACCTTCGACCTCAGCTAGAGGGTCAAGGCTCAACATGGGGGGAAAGTCAAGTTCCGCCGAATACCGTGTCGGTCGCTGTAACCTTGGGAAGAAGAAGGAACGGCGCTGGCACCCAGCGGCAGGAAATCACCGTCATCGAAAGTGTGGATAGATACGTGAGCAGCGAACAGGGTTCGGCAACTCTGGAGGGCACGGAATTTGACCTGGACAACGCGGTGATGGGCCCCACGGGACGCCCATACCGGGAGTTCCCGGAACCGGCACCGCTGTCCTCCCACGGTCCGGCGCGTGTGATCGCCATGGTGAACCAAAAGGGCGGCGTCGGCAAGACCACCTCCACCATCAACCTCGCGGCAGCTCTGGCGGAGTACGGGCGCCGGGTACTCCTGGTCGATTTCGATCCCCAGGGTGCGCTGTCGGCAGGCCTCGGCGTGAACCCCCACGAACTGGACCTTACGGTCTACAACGTGCTGATGGACCGCAAGGTCAACATCCGTGACGCCATCCACCAGACCGGCGTCGAGAACGTCGACCTGCTGCCGGCCAACATCGACCTCTCCGCTGCCGAAGTCCAGCTCGTCAATGAAGTGGCACGCGAGCAGGTCCTGGACCGGGCCCTGAAGAAGGTGGAGGACGATTACGATGTCGTCCTCATCGACTGCCAGCCCTCGCTGGGCCTGCTGACCGTCAACGCCCTCACCGCGGCGCACGGCGTGATCATCCCGCTGATCTGCGAGTTCTTCGCCCTCCGTGCGGTGGCCCTGCTGGTGGAAACCATCGACAAGGTGCAGGACCGCCTCAACCCGCGCCTGCAGGTGGACGGGGTGCTCGCCACAATGTATGACGCCCGGACCCTCCACAGCCGTGAAGTCATCACCCGGCTGGTGGAAGCCTTCGGGGACAAGGTCTTCGAGACCGTCATCAAGCGTTCCATCAAGTTCGCGGACGCCACGGTGGCCGCGGAGCCGATCACCAGCTACGCCGGCAACCACATCGGTGCGGACGCCTACCGGCGCCTGGCCAAAGAACTGATTTCGCGCGGCGGCGCACCCTAGCCAGGACGTGGCCGAATCCAAGCCCGGCTTTGAGGTGCGGCTGGCCAACTTCACGGGTCCCTTCGACCTCCTGCTGGGACTGATCGCCAAGCACCAGCTGGACATTACCGAGGTGGCCCTCGCCACGGTGACGGACGAATTCATCAAGTACATCCGCAACCTGCAGAAACTGGGCGGGGAATGGGCACTGGATGAAGCCAGTGAGTTCCTGGTGATTGCCGCGACGCTCCTGGACATCAAGGCTGCCAGGCTCCTTCCTGCCGGCGAGGTGGAAGACGACGAGGACATGGCGCTGCTTGAGGCCAGGGACCTCCTCTTCGCCCGGCTCCTGCAGTACAAGGCCTTCAAACATGTGGCCGGCCTCCTGGGTGAATCACTGCACCAGGAAGCCATGCGCTTTCCCCGCCAGGTTGCCCTGGAGGAGCATTTCGCGGCGATGCTCCCGGAACTCGTGTGGAAGCACACCCCGGAACAGTTTGCCGCGCTGGCGGAAACTGCGCTGCGGCCCAAGGCGCCGAAACCCACCGAAGTGGGGCTGGCCCATCTCCACGGCGGCAACGTCAGCGTCAAGGAGCAGGCCGAAATCATAGGGCTGCGGCTCCAGCGGGAATCGCCGCTCACCTTCCGGGCCATGATCGCCGACGCCGAATCCACCCTTGTGGTGGTTGCGAGGTTCCTGGCGCTGCTGGAGCTGTTCCGGGACAAAGCGGTGTCCTTCGACCAGCTGTCGCCGCTGGCGGACCTTGCCGTCCACTGGACCGCCGGCGGCCGGCAGTGGTCCGCAGACAACCTAAGTGAAGAGTTCGAGGAGCAGCTGTGACCAGGGAAGCACCGGAAGGCACGCAACCGGGGGAGGAGGACCTCGAAAACCTCCCGGGCGGGGCCAAAGCTGCCGTTGAGGCTGTGCTGATGGTCATCGACCAGCCGGCCACGGAAGAGGAACTGGCCGCCGGCCTTGGCCTGACCGTTGAAAAGGTGAGCGGGCTGCTGGCTGAACTGCAGCGCGAGTATAGCGGCTATACTGTTAAAGCCCCGGATATGGATCAAGCCAGCCACGCTGGTTTCGGCTCCAGCCCCCGGGGTTTTGAATTGCGGAACATCGCCGGTGGCTGGCGGATCTACTCCCGCACGGACTTCGCCGACATTGTGGGCAAGTATGTGCTGGAAGGCCAGACAGCCAGGCTTACCCAGGCAGCCCTGGAAACGCTCGCGGTCATCGCGTACCGTCAGCCCGTCTCCAGGGCCAGGGTTTCCGCAATTCGGGGCGTCAATGTTGACTCTGTGGTGCGGACACTCGCCCAGCGCGGGTTGATCGAGGATTCGGGAACGGATCCGGAATCCGGGGCCATGCTGTACCGGACCACATCGTATTTCCTGGAACGGATGGGCATCGGTTCTGTGGCCGAGCTGCCGCAGTTGTCTCCCCATCTTCCGGGCCTGGACGGCATAGCGGAGTACTACGACGCCGAAGGGATCTAGGCAGTTTCGAGCTGCCTGGGCAAGGATATTTATCAGGGCAGATTATTTCTGCACGGCTGGTTAGGGTTGTCTCTGGACACCTTTCCGGCCAAACAATTGAAGGACGGGTCATGACACAGGCGGGACGCCAGGGTTCACCACGTAACAGCTCGGGACGCAACAATCCCCAGCGCAACACCTCCCAGGGTGGCAAGTCAGCGGGCGCGTTCCGCGGCGGTGCCCCGAAGCGGGGCGGCGGGTTCGGCAGCGACCGCCCGCAGCGCGCACCCAAGCCGCGCGAGGAACGCTTCATCGATCCGGATCTGGCGTCGGACGGCCCCCAGCAGGGCCGTGGCGCCGCAGATCCGAAGGCCGCCAGGCCTTCCTCTCGGAAGCCTGCAGCGCGCAAGCCCGGAGCCAAGAAGGCGCCGGGCACTCCAGGCGCCCTCAAGCCGAAGCCGCGCACCGGGGCACCCGGTGCCGCAGCCTCCCGTGCGTTCGGCAGCGAACGCTTCGGCCAGAACCTGGGGCCAGTGCGCAGGCCGTCACGGAAGAAGGGCCCGCGCGGCGACGTTCCCCAGTCGGAACTGCACGACGCCGACGGCGTGCGCCTGCAGAAGGTCATGGCCTCGGCCGGCGTCGCATCGCGCCGCGTCTGCGAGGAGATGATTGCCGAGGGCCGGGTGGAAGTGGACGGACAGGTCGTCACCGAGCTCGGTGTCCGGGTTGATCCCAAGACTTCCGTCATCCACGTGGACGGCCTGCGCATCCAGCTGGATGAGAACCTCGTCTACATGGTCTTCAACAAGCCGAAGGGCGTTGTCTCCACCATGGAGGACCCCGAGGGCCGGCCCTGCATCAGCGATTTCCTCAAGAGCAACAAGAACACCGGCGAACGTCTCTTCCACGTGGGGCGCCTCGACGTCGCCACCGAGGGGCTGCTCCTGCTGACGAACGACGGCGAGCTGGCCAACCGCCTGACGCACCCTTCCTACGAAGTGCCCAAGACGTACCTGGTACAGGTCCGCGGTCCCTTCCCCCAGGGTATTGGCGCGCAGCTCAAGGAAGGCGTGGAACTGGAGGACGGCTTTGCCTCCGTCGACTCCTTCCGGCTGGTTGACTCAACCCCCGGCCACGTGCTGATCGAAGTTGTGCTGCACTCGGGCAAGAACCGTATTGTCCGCCGCCTCTTCGACGCCGTCGGCTTCCCGGTGCTTCGGCTGGTGCGCGTCAAGGTGGGCCCCATCGGCCTGGGCGACCAGCGCCAGGGCAGCATCCGCAACCTCGGCAAGCAGGAAGTCGGGCATCTGCTGGCATCCGTAGGGCTCTGAGGCATGTCCGCCTTCCACAGCCAGGGCCGCGGGCACCTGGATGGTCCGGTGGTGGTCCTCGGGACCGGCCTGCTCGGCGCCAGCATTGGCCTGGGCCTGCGCGGACGGGGCGTTCCGGTGTTCCTGTCCGACCCCTCGCCCACGAACCAGGCGGTGGCCGTGGACATCGGCGCAGGCCGGCCGCTGCCGGAACTGGGCAGCGCTGTCCCGCAGCTGGTGGTGGTTGCTGCGCCGCCGGACGTTACGGCCGACGTCGTGGAAAACGCCCTCTCGGATTTTCCCCGCTCAGTTGTGGTGGATATAGCCAGCGTCAAGGCGGGCATCCTGGAAAGCCTGCGGCGTCGCGGCGTCGACCTCTCCCGGTACGTGGGCACCCACCCCATGGCCGGGCGGGAAAAGTCAGGCCCCGTGGCTGCCCGGGGCGAGCTGTTCACCTCGATGCCGTGGGTGGTGTGCCCCTCAGAGGAAACCTCTGGCGCCGCCCTGCAGGCCGCCCGTTCCCTGGCCTCGGACCTGGGCGCAGTTGTATCCCAGTTCACGGCGGATGAGCATGACGAAGCCGTTGCCCTGGTATCCCACCTGCCCCAGGTCATGTCCTCGCTGCTGGCGAGCCGGCTCCAGGGCACGCCGCTGCATGCCCTGTCCCTGGCCGGCAACGGACTCCGGGACGTCACGCGGATAGCGGCGAGCGACCCGTCCTTGTGGGTCCAGATCCTCGGCGGCAACGCTGCGAAAGTCGTGGAAATCCTCTACGGCGTCCGGGATGACCTGAACCGCCTGATCGGAACGCTCGAGGACCCCACGGCTCCGGGCGCACGGCTGGACCTCGCGCAGCTCATGAGCGAAGGCAACGCCGGCCAGGCACGTATTCCGGGCAAGCATGGGGGGCCGCCGCAGGCGTACTCCTGGCTGACCGTCCTGGTAGACGACAAACCCGGGCAGATCGCACGGCTCCTCACGGAAATCGGCGAGATCGGCGTCAACCTGGAGGACCTCCGCCTGGACCACTCGTCAGGGCAAAACGTAGGTATGGTGGAAATCTCCGTGTTGCCGAACAAGCATGACCACCTGATCGAAGCACTCAACGACCGCGGATGGCGGGTACTCCAGTAATGACACAGGAACTTCTCGATACCATGCCTGCGCTGCGCATCGGCCGGCCGCTGGTGGTGGCCATTGACGGCCCGTCCGGGTCCGGCAAATCCAGCGTCAGCAAGGAAGTGGCCCGCAGGCTCAGGCTTGCGTACCTGGACACGGGCGCGATGTACCGGGCCCTCACCTGGTTCTGCGTCAACGAGGGCATCGACCTCGACGACGCCGCAGCAGTGGAGCAGGCCGCACGCGACCTGGTCCTGGAACTGAGCACCAGCCCGCTGGAGGAGTACGTGCGGGTGGACGGTGTTGACGTCACCGACGCCATCCGCGAGCCTGCCATTTCCTCTGCCGTCAGCGCCGTGGCCACCACCCTGGGGGCCCGGACTGAGCTTATCCGCCGGCAGCGGGAACTGATCGAAAAGCACCACCGCCGCATGGTGGTGGAAGGCAGGGACATCACCACCGTCGTCGCGCCCGGAGCGGAAGTGCGGATGCTGCTTACCGCCAGTGAGGAGGCGCGGCTGCGCCGGCGTGGAATCCAGCTTGGCGGCACCCAGAACGCCGAGCAGCTGGCGGCGCAGGTGACCCACCGCGATGCCAAGGACTCCTCCGTCGTGAACTTCACCAAAGCCGCCTCCGGCGTCGTGACGCTGGATTCGTCGGACCTCGACTTCGACCAGACGGTGGCCGCTGCCCTGGTGATCGTCACAAAGGTCCTCAACCGTGACTGACCGCAGGCCCGGCGTTCCCTCCGGACTGACCATGGCGTGGAGCAGGCCGGTGGGCTGGGTCCTCGACCACGTGGTGTACCGGACCACCGTCAAGGGCAGGGAGAATGTGCCCACCGGCGGACCCGTGATCTTCGCGGGCAACCACATCAGCTTCCTGGACGGGCCGGTCATGTTCGGCGCGTCACCTCGCCCCATGCACATCCTGGTCAAACAGGAGATGTTCAAGGGCTTCCTCGGCCAGGTGCTGACCGCTTCGGGCCAGCTGCCGGTGGACAGGCGCGGCGACCGGACCGCGCTGCAGCGGTGCAAGGAAGTGCTCGACGCCGGCCGGTGCGTCGGCATCCTTCCCGAAGGAACCAGGGGGAGCGGGGCAGCGGCGGACATCAACGGCGGCGTCGCCTGGCTCGCGCTGAACTCCGGAGCCCCGGTGGTCCCCGTGGCCATCCTGGGCACCCGCACGGGTGCGGAGCACCTCGATTCCGTGCCCCGGCCGGGCAGGCGCTTCCACGTCAGCTTCGGAAATGCCCTCACCCTTGCCCGCCGGGCAGGGGAAAGCGGGCGTGCTTCAATGGACAGGGCGGCGCTGGAAATCCGCGCCGCGCTGGCAGGGCACGTCCAGGACTCCATTCAACTCAGCGGGCAGCCACTGCCTTTCGCAGATGCCCGCCAAGACTTAACAGCAGTAGCCGGGACGCCGGCAGATGACCACTAAGGACAGTGCAATGAGCGATACGACTCAAACTCCCGGCCACTTCGGCGCCGGCGAAGACGAATACACGCCCACGGGCACGGACCAGGTGGCGGAACGGCTGGCTGCCATTGACGACGACGAGGCAGAGCTTCGCGCCGCGTCCCTCCGGGCGGGCCTGGAGGACTATGACCTCGACGAGGAAGATGCCGCACTGCTCAGCGGCGAATACGGGGACGAGGACTTCGACGGCCCCGTCAAGCTCGATCCCGTCCTGGCCATCATCGGCCGGCCCAACGTGGGTAAGTCCACGCTGGTGAACCGCATCCTTGGGCGCCGCGAGGCCGTGGTGGAGGACACCCCCGGCGTCACCCGCGACCGCGTCATGTATTCCGCCAACTGGAACGGGCGCAACTTCACCCTGGTGGACACCGGCGGCTGGGAACACGACGCCCGCGGCATCCATGCCCGCGTGGCCGAGCAGGCAGAAATGGCCGTTGAGCTCGCGGACGCAGTGCTCTTCGTGGTGGACTCCGCCGTCGGGGCAACCGCCACCGACGAGGGCGTCATGAAGATGCTGCGCCGCAGCAAGAAGCCGGTCATCATGGTGGCCAACAAGGTTGACGACTTTGCCCAGGAGGCGGACTCCGCCACCCTGTGGGGCCTGGGCTTTGGCGAGCCCTACCCGGTCTCGGCGCTGCACGGCCGCGGCGTGGCCGACCTGCTGGACCACGTGATGGATGTGCTTCCGGAATTCTCCACCATCGAGGGCCTGGAACGCTCCGGCGGACCCCGCCGCATCGCCTTGATCGGCCGCCCCAACGTGGGCAAGTCCTCCCTGCTGAACAAGCTGGCCGGCACTGAACGGGTGGTGGTGGACAACACCGCCGGCACCACCCGCGATCCGGTGGACGAGTTCATCGAACTCGGTGGCCGGACCTGGCGCTTCGTGGACACGGCAGGCATCCGCCGCCGCCAGCACATGGCGCAGGGCGCGGACTACTACGCTTCCCTCCGCACGCAGGCCGCGCTCGAAAAGGCGGAGGTCGCCGTCGTGCTCCTTGCCGTGGACGAGGTCCTCAGCGAGCAGGACGTGCGGATCCTGCAGCTCGCCATTGAGTCGGGCCGCGCCCTGGTGCTGGCCTTCAACAAGTGGGACCTGCTCGACGACGAACGCCGGCGCTACCTCGAACGTGAAATCGAGCAGGACCTGGCCCACGTGGACTGGGCGCCCCGCGTGAACATCTCGGCCAAGACCGGGTGGCACAAGGACCGCCTGGTTCCTGCCCTGGACCTGGCCCTGGAGAACTGGGACAAGCGTATTGCCACCGGCCGCCTCAACGCGTTCCTGGGCGAGCTTGTTGCCGCCCACCCGCACCCGGTCCGCGGCGGCAAGCAGCCGCGCATCCTCTTCGGCACCCAGGCCTCCAGCCGCCCGCCGAAGTTCGTCCTGTTCACCACCGGTTTCCTGGACCCCGGATACCGGCGCTTCATCACCCGCCGGCTGCGGGAAACGTTCGGCTTCGAGGGCACACCCATCGAGGTCAGCATGCGCGTGCGGGAAAAGCGCGGCAAGAAGCGTTAATTCCGGTGTTGTCTCCGACACACCACAGGGCTGATTCCGGGAAAGTGTCACTGGCACCCTCCGGGATCGTGTAAGCTCTTCTAGGTGGTTCGGCCGGACTGCTGGTGGAAATCCTCGAAGTGATTCAGGGATGAAGCTCAGCGGAGAACGGCAGAACCAGCGGGCTGTAGCGCAGCTTGGTAGCGCACTTGACTGGGGGTCAAGGGGTCGCAGGTTCAAATCCTGTCAGCCCGACCACAAACAGCAGGGGCCGCTTCCGGAGAAATCCGGAAGCGGCCCCTGCTGTTTAACCTGCTTGACCGTCCTTGGACCCTTCCGCACGGAACCCGTGCCGGGACCGTGAGCCTTCCTACTTCAGGAACTTCGACGTCCTGCGGTCGGCCAGGATCTTGCCCTTCGTCTGGCAGGTGGGGCAGTACTGCAGCGAGGTGTCGGCAAAGGAAACCTCACGAACAGTGTCTCCGCACACCGGGCAGGGCTGGCCCGTCCTGGCATGGACGCGCATGTGGCTCCGTTTCACGTCCTTGAGATCCTTTGGCGGCTTGCCGCTTGCCTCCGCCAGTGCAGTGCCCAGGACGTCATGGATGGCGTCGTACAGCACCTGGACTGTTGCGCGGTCCAGGGATTTGGCCGTGGCGAACGGCGAGATACGGGCGGCATGCAGGATCTCGTCGCTGTAGGCGTTGCCGATCCCGGCGATCACACCCTGGCTTCGCAGGAGCCCCTTGACCTGCTGGGAGCTGGAGCCAAGGATCCCAGCCAGCATGTCGGCGTCGAACGCTTCACTGAACGGGTCCGGGCCCAGCGTGGCGATGCCCGGGACCTCCTGGGGATCCCTCACCACATAAACCGCCAGGCTCTTCTTGGTGCCCGCCTCGGTAAGGTCGAAGCCGCGCGGCCCCCCGGGGCCGGTGAAGGCAAGGCGGGCGGCGATGTGCCCCTTGCCCATTTTCAGCTGGGCGTCGGTGGGGGAGTCCGTGAAGCGGACCCAGCCCGCCCTGGCCAGGTGGAAGACAAAGGAAATGCCGCCGGTGTCAATGCTGATGAACTTTCCAAAGCGCCGGACGCCGGTGACAGTCCTGCCCTCAAGGGCAGTGAAGGGGGGATCGGCTGTCTTGAGTACGGCAAAGGACACGATCTGCACCTTGGATACAACGGTTCCCTGCAGATGGTCGTCCAGGTAGCCTGCCAGGCCGGAAACCTCGGGGAGCTCAGGCATCCGTCACCCGCCGTTCCTGGCGTGGCCGCGGACGATGCATGCGCTCATGCGTCCCATCTTGTCAGAAACCCCGGCGAACGCTCCGGCAGTTGTGCCTATACTTTCAACGCAGCCCGTTTCCCGGGCCGCGTTGACTCTGGTGTTCGACCCGATGAAAGGCCCCTGATGAGCAACATTCCCGAAGATCTGTCCTACACCGCCGAGCACGAGTGGGTCACCGCCCCCAATGCCGACGGCGTAGTCCGGGTAGGCATCACCGACTTTGCCCAGGACGCACTCGGGGATGTTGTCTACGCCCAGATGCCGGAAGTCGGCACCAAGATTACGGCAAACGAAGTTGTCGGCGAGGTGGAGTCCACCAAGAGCGTCAGCGACATCTACGCCCCCGTCAGCGGCGAAGTTGTGGGCCGGAACGAGTCCCTGGACACCGATTCCGCCCTGATCAACACCGATCCCTATGGGGACGGATGGCTGATCGAGATCAAGCTTGCCGAAGCTGACGCCGTCGACTCATTGCTCAGTGCATCGGAGTACGAACAGCAGGTAGGCTAAAGCTAACCGGAATTTCCGGTCCGGCCCGGGGCGAAGCCAGAATGTCTTCGCACGTCAGCGGCCGGATCGGCAGCCGGTTCCGGATCTGCGCGGCAGGCCCGGAGGACATATGTTGGTTGCAGGCCTGACGGCCGCAGCGGAAAGAGGAGGAGTCCATGGCTGGCCACACACAGAACCCTGCCGACGGGGAATACGGCGCGGGTGCGGCCAGGGAGTCGGAGACCACCTCCATCCATCTCACCCCGGTGAGGGATGAGCCCACAATCGCACCCAAGCTCTCGTCCGAGGAGCGCAGCTCCGTGGAGGCACTGCCGGCCGGGTCGGCTCTGCTTGTCGCCCACAGCGGCCCCAATGCCGGCGCCCGGTTCCTCCTCGACTCCGATGTCACCACGGCAGGCCGGCACCCGGACGCCGATATCTTCCTGGACGATGTCACAGTCTCCCGCCGCCACGTCGAGTTCCGCCGCACGGCACGCAGCTTTGAAGTGGTGGACAAGAACAGCCTGAACGGCACCTATGTCAACCACGACCGCGTGGACAGCGTGGAGCTCAAGTCCGGCAGCGAAGTCCAGATCGGCAAGTTCCGCCTCACCTTCTACCTGAGCCCTGCCACCGCTGCAGGCCGCGGCTGAACCGGGGACCACTGCCTGTGGCAATGGCACAACCGGAACGCCGGGGACCCCAGGTCCTCAACATCGGGGAAGTCCTCGCACAGCTCAGCGGGGACTTTCCCGGCATGACTGCGTCCAAAATCAGGTTCCTTGAGGAAAAAGGGCTGATCAACCCCCGCCGGACGCCTGCCGGGTACCGGCAGTACTCCGACGGCGACGTCGAGCGGCTGCGCTTCGTGCTGGCCCTGCAGCGGGACCAGTACCTTCCCCTGAAAGTCATCAAGGACTACCTTGACGCGATCGACAGGGGCGAACGCCCGGAGAACCTGCCGCCCGGCGTCGTTGTTTCCCCCCGCGTCGTCTCCGACGAGCTCGCGGCGGAACTGCAGAGCCGGGGGCGCAAGCTCACCGAGGAACAGCTCCGCACTGAGTCCGGCGCAAGCGTGCCGCTGCTGCAGTCCCTCCTGAGCTTCGGCCTGATCAGCCACACCAACGGGCAGTTCGACGAGCACGCACTCCAGGTGGCCCGTGCCTGTGTCCAGCTGGAGAGCCACGGCCTTGAACCCCGCCACCTGCGCCCCTTCCAGGCGGCTGCCGAGCGGGAGTTCGGCCTCGTGGAACGCGTCGTGGCGCCGCTGGCGTCCCGCAAGGACGCAGCATCCCAGGCTCGCGCGGCCGAGGCCGCCCGCGAAATCAGCGACCTCTGCCTCACCCTGCACCGGGCTCTGGTGCAGGACCATATCTCACGCATGGACATCTGATGATTGAAGTCGAGATTGTAGGCGTTCGCATCGAACTGCCTTCCAACCAGCCGCTGGTCCTGCTTCGGGAGATGCACGGTGAGCGGCACGTTCCCATCTGGATCGGCACGCCCGAAGCCAGTGCCATCGCCCTGGCCCAGCAGGGCGTCGTGCCGCCCCGTCCCATGACCCACGATCTCCTGGTGGATGTGGTGGAAGCGCTGGGGCACTCGGTGGTCAGCGTCAACATCGTGGCAGTGGAGGACAACATCTTCTACGGCCAGCTCCAGTTCGAGAACGGCACCACGGTGAGTTCCCGGGCTTCGGACGCGCTGGCCGTGGCGCTTCGCGCGAAGTGCCGGATCTGGTGCGCCGATTCCGTCATGGATGAGGCCGGCGTGCGCATCACAGAGCACGATGAGGGCGAGGACACCGAGCCCGGCCCCACCGTTGACGAAGAGCGCGAACTGCGCCGGTTCCGCGAGTTCCTGGACGATGTGGAACCCGAGGATTTCGACGGCTAAGGTCACGTTAAGGTTAAAGTTGAGGATGAAACTTTCGACACGCCTCGTGAAACCCCTCAGGGTCTTTGACCTTGCAGGCCGCCGGGCCTAACGTCGAAGTATCAAGTTCCCATTGCTTACGGCAGCCTCGCAAGTCACACTGGAAAGTGCGCCCCGCGAAAATTACATGCATGGTCTTCATGCACCGCTGCTGCAGTAGTTACCCGGGAGCGCATGACAAGGAGGATCCAGGTGAGTCCCAAAGGCGAAGCAGGCGGGCTAAAGCAGCCCACGGCTGGTGTTGCTGTGCCCGCGAGCGGTGCCCAGGGCCTCCTGTTTACCGAGGACCTTCCCGTACTGGACGAGGACGCCGGTTACCGGGGACCCACCGCATGCAAGGCTGCCGGCATCACCTACCGCCAACTCGACTATTGGGCCCGCACCGGCCTGGTGGAGCCTGCGGTCCGCGGCGCTGCCGGGTCCGGATCCCAGCGCCTCTACGGCTTCCGTGACATCCTTGTCCTCAAAGTGGTCAAACGCCTCCTGGACACGGGGGTTTCCTTGCAGCAGATCCGCAGCGCCGTGGAGCACCTGCGGGAACGCGGTGTCGAGGACCTTGCCCAGATCACGCTGATGAGCGATGGCGCGAGCGTCTACGAGTGCACCTCCGCCGATGAAGTCATTGATCTTGTCCAGGGCGGTCAGGGCGTCTTCGGAATCGCAGTGGGCCGCGTCTGGCGTGAAGTGGAAGGCAGCCTGGCATCACTTCCCAGTGAGCACGCCGCCGAACAGTCCTTTCCGGACGACGAACTGAGCAAGCGCCGCGCAGCCCGCAAAATCAGCTGATGTTCAACGGATAAGGGGCCGCCCTCCATATGGAGGGCGGCCCCTTATCTTTTAAACCGGGTGTGGGGGCTCGCTGCCTTAGCGGGCGCGGCTGCGCAGGCCGCTTCCCAGTGCCATCAGGTTTGCCAGCAGGTCATCGAAGAGTGCCGCCGCGGACTTTGCGGAGTCGCCGGGCCAATGGTGCACGGGGTGGGCGGCGCCCTGGATCTGCTGCCAGTTGGCTTGCTCGGGGATCCGGGGGCTCAGGAGGAGGTCGCCGAACATGGATTCCATTTCCGCGAGCCGGTAGGTGTGTTCGGAGGACCCTGACCGCACCCGGTTTGCCACGATGCCTGCGGGGGAGAGATTGGGGGCGAACTCCTGCCGGAAAAGCTGGATGGCCCGCATGGTCCGTTCGGTCCCCGCCACCGAGAACAGGCCGGGCTCGGCTACCAGTGCCACCTTGTCGCTGGCAGTCCACGCCATCCGGGTCAGGCCGTTGAGCGACGGCGGGCAGTCCACCAGGACAAGCTGGTAATCGCCGCCGGTGGCCAGCACCGAGGAGAGCCTGCGGAGGTCCCGGCGGCGGAGGTCCGGACGGTCGTAGATGCCCGTGTAGGCGGATCCGACGGCCACGTCAAGCACTGCGGGGCCGGAGCCGTTGGCCTGGGTCCGCGCCGTCCAGCTGCTGCGGACCACGTTTTCGGCCAGGTTGGCGCGGCGGGGGCTTTTAAGCATCCGGCCAATATCCAGCTGGTCGCCGGGCTGCACGCCCAACGCAGTGGTGGCATCTGCATGCGGATCAAGGTCCACCACCAGCGTGCTGATGCCTGCGGCCAGCGCCGCGGACGCCAATCCTGTGGTGACGGAAGTCTTGCCGACTCCACCCTTGAGGCTGCTGATGCTGACTACTTGCACTTGAGAAACCAAAACCTAACGCCGGATGCCGTGTTGGGGGTAATGTTTGCTCCGGCAGTGCCGAAGCCGGACGGTCCTGCCGCCCTACTCATCATATGTTGATGCGTCGGCGAATCCTGCTTTATCGGGCGTCGGCATGGCACCGACTGTGCTGCGGGGGCGGTTTCCGCCCGCGGCGGCAAAAGGGTTCGGGACATGACGGGGAAATCTGTGATGGTGGCCACAAAGATTTGTGTTTGTCCTTGTAGGTCCTAGACACTGTGACCACTCACCGATCCACCCGCAATGATGCAGGAGAAGTATGTTTTCCAAAGTTCTGGTGGCCAACCGCGGCGAAATCGCGATCAGGGCCTTCCGCGCCGGCTACGAGCTGGGCGCCAAGACCGTTGCCGTATTCCCCCATGAGGACAGGAACTCGATCCACCGCCAAAAAGCGGACGAGGCCTACCTGATTGGCGAAGAGGGCCACCCCGTCCGGGCATACCTGGACGTTGACGAAGTAGTGCGGGTAGCCAAGGAATCCGGAGCGGACGCAATCTACCCGGGCTACGGCTTCCTTTCCGAGAACCCGGACCTCGCCCGGGCAGCCAAGGCTGCGGGCATCACGTTCGTTGGGCCGCCCGCTGAAGTCCTGGAACTGGCAGGCAACAAGGTGGCAGCGCTGAAGGCTGCCCGCGACGCCGGCGTGCCGGTCCTGAAGTCCAGCGCGCCGTCCAAGGACCTGGACGAACTCATTGCGGCCGCCGACGACATCGGATTCCCCATCTTCGCCAAGGCCGTCGCCGGCGGCGGTGGCCGCGGCATGCGCCGGGTGGATACCCGGGAAGCCTTGCCGGAGGCCCTGCAGTCAGCAATGCGCGAAGCCGATGCGGCGTTCGGCGATCCCACCATGTTCCTGGAGCAGGCTGTCCTCCGCCCGCGCCACATTGAGGTGCAGATCCTGGCCGACGCCGAGGGCAACGTCATGCACCTCTTCGAACGCGACTGCTCCATCCAGCGCCGCCACCAGAAGGTCATCGAAATCGCGCCGGCCCCCAACCTGGACGAAGGCATCCGCCAGGCGCTCTACCGGGACGCCGTCAAGTTCGCCAAGGCACTGAACTACGTCAACGCCGGCACCGTGGAGTTCCTGGTGGACACCGTCGGTGAGCGCGCCGGCCAGCACGTCTTCATCGAAATGAACCCCCGCATCCAGGTGGAGCACACGGTCACGGAGGAGGTCACCGACGTCGACCTGGTCCAGGCGCAGATGCGCATCGCTTCCGGCGAGACGCTGGCTGACCTGGGCCTCTCGCAGGAGACGGTGCACCTCAAGGGCGCAGCGCTGCAGAGCCGCATCACCACGGAGGACCCCGCGAACGGCTTCCGTCCCGACGTCGGAAAGATCACGGGTTACCGCTCCGCCGGCGGCGCCGGAGTACGGCTCGACGGCGGCACGGTTTACTCGGGCGCCGAGATCAGCCCGCACTTCGATTCCATGCTGGTGAAGCTGACCTGCCGGGGCAGGGACTACCCGTCCGCCGTCGCCCGCGCCCGCCGTGCGCTGGCGGAGTTCCGCATCCGCGGCGTCTCGACGAACATCTCGTTCCTGCAGGCAGTACTTGACGACCCCGATTTCATCGCAGGCGACGTCGCTACCTCCTTCATCGACGAGCGTCCTCAGCTGCTCAAGGCCCGCGTCTCCGCCGACCGCGGCACCAAGCTCCTCACCTGGCTGGCCGAAGTCACCGTCAACAAGCCCAACGGCGAACTGACCGTCCACTCCAACCCGGCCAGCAAGCTGCCGTCGGTCAAGGACAAGCAGGCTGCACCCGGCTCCCGCCAGAAGCTGCTTGAACTGGGACCCGAGGGTTTTGCCAACGCCCTGCGCGAACAGAACCCGGTTGCAGTCACGGACACCACCTTCCGTGACGCCCACCAGTCGCTGCTCGCCACCCGGGTGCGCACCCGCGACCTGGTGGCGGCCGGCCCCGCGGTCACGGCACTGCTGCCGGAGCTGCTGTCCGTTGAGGCCTGGGGCGGCGCAACCTACGATGTGGCCCTCAGGTTCCTGGGCGAAGACCCCTGGGACCGGCTCGCTGCCCTCCGCCAGGCCCTCCCGAACGTGTGCCTGCAGATGCTCCTCCGCGGACGCAACACCGTGGGCTACACGCCCTACCCGGAAGAGGTCACCGAGGCCTTCGTCAACGAGGCCGCAGCAACCGGCATCGACATCTTCCGGATCTTCGACGCCCTGAACGACGTCAGCCAGATGGCTCCTGCCATCCGGGCAGTCCGGGCAACGGGCACCGCTGTGGCCGAAGTGGCCCTGTGCTACACGGCCGACATGCTGGATCCGGAGGAAAAGCTCTACACGCTGGACTACTACCTGGAGCTGGCACAGAAGATCGTGGACGCCGGAGCCCACATCCTGGCGATCAAGGACATGGCAGGCCTGCTCCGGCCCGCCGCTGCCGCGAAGCTCGTTGCGGCCCTGCGGGAACGGTTCGACCTGCCGGTCCACCTGCACACCCACGACACCGCGGGCGGCCAGCTGGCCACCCTCCTGGCTGCCGTGGACGCCGGTGTGGACGCCGTCGACGTTGCCTCGGCATCGCTGGCCGGAACCACCAGCCAGCCGTCGGCCTCGGCACTGGTTGCGGCACTGGCCCACACACCCCGCGACACCGGCCTGAGCCTGGCAGCGGTGAGCTCCCTCGAGCCCTACTGGGAAGCAGTCCGCCGGGTCTACGCGCCCTTCGAGTCCGGACTGCCGGGCCCCACCGGCCGCGTCTACCAGCACGAGATTCCGGGTGGCCAGCTGTCCAACCTCCGCCAGCAAGCCATGGCGCTGGGCCTGGGCGAACGGTTCGAAGCCATTGAGGACATGTATACCGCCGCCGACCGCATCCTTGGCCGCCTGGTCAAGGTCACGCCGTCGTCGAAGGTTGTCGGTGACCTTGCCCTTCACCTGGTGGGCCTGAACGCGGACCCGGCCGACTTCAACGAGAACCCGCAGAACTACGACATTCCCGATTCGGTCATCGGGTTCCTGTCCGGCGAGCTCGGCGACCCCCCGGGAGGATGGCCGGAGCCGTTCCGCACCAAGGCCCTGCAGGGCCGCAGCGTGAAGGTCCGGGACGTGGAACTCAGCGCCGAGGACAGCGCGGCCCTGAAATCCGACTCCAAGACCCGGCAGCACACGCTCAACCGGCTGCTCTTCGACGGTCCCACCAAGGACTACCTCAAGAGCGTGGAGACCTACGGCAACCTCTCCGTCCTGGACACCCGCGACTACCTCTATGGCCTGCAGCGCGGCGCGGAGCACGAAATCCAGCTGGAGAAGGGCGTACGACTGATCGCTTCCCTGGAAGCGGTGTCGGAGCCGGACGAGAAGGGCATGCGCACCGTCATGTGCACCCTCAACGGCCAGTCCCGGCCGGTTGTTGTGCGGGACAGGTCCGTGGTCAGCAACGTCAAGGCAGCGGAGAAGGCAGACCCGGCCCAGCCCGGCCACGTGGCCGCACCGTTCGCCGGTGCCGTCACGGTGACGGTCAAGCCGGGCGACGAGGTCAAGGCCGGCGACACGGTAGCCACCATTGAGGCCATGAAGATGGAAGCATCCATTACGACGCCGGTGGCAGGCAAAGTCTCACGGCTAGCCATCTCATCCGTGGAACAGGTTGAGGGCGGGGACCTCCTGCTGGTCGTCGAGCAGTAATCCCGGCCGCACGGTAAGACAACGAAAAGGGTCCTCCCACTGAACACCAGTGGGAGGACCTTTCCCTTTCCAAACGGCCGCGCTTCCGGACCAGGCAACGGATACAGGCGGCCCCCGGTCCGGCAGCGTGCGTAAAAGGGGCCCTGCGCCCCGGCTCGCCGCGCAGCGGCCTCAGCGGGGCGCGGGGAATAGCACGCAGAGGACCGGGGCCGCCGGACCCCGGCGAACAGTCAGGAACGCGGTGCGGCGTACATCTCCTCGATGACCGTTTCGAAGTCCTTCATCACCTGGGCCCGCTTGACCTTCATGGAAGGGGTCAGGTGGCCGGAGGCCTCGGTGAAGTCGGCGGGCACGATGCGGAAGGACTTGATCGCTTCGGCCTGAGAGACGGAGGTGTTGGCTGCGGTGATCAGGTCCTGGACGGCTGCCTTGACCACCGGGTTGTTCGCGGCGTCCGCAAGGGAGGTGTCCGCGGGGAGGTTGTGGCGCTGCAGCCAGCCGGGGAGGGCTTCCTGGTCCAGGGTGACCAGCGCACCGATGAACGGCCGGTTGTCACCCACCACCAGCACCTGCGAGACGAGCGCATCAGCCCGGATCTGGTCCTCCAGCAGGGCCGGGATGACGTTCTTCCCGCCGGCGGTGACAATGATTTCCTTTTTGCGTCCCGTGATCCAGACGAAGCCGTCCTCATCCAGGCGGCCGATGTCTCCGGTGCGCAGCCAGCCGTCGTCGAACGTCTCGTTGGTGAGGTCCGGCCGCTGGTAGTAGCCCCGCATGACGCAGACACCCTTCGCAAGGATCTCCCCGTCCTCGGCGATCTTGACCGAGTTCCCGGGCAGGGGCTTCCCGACGGAGCCGATCTTGATCCTTGACGGTGTGTTCACGGAAATGGGGGCGGTGGTTTCGGTCAGACCGTATCCCTCAAGGACCTGCAGCCCGATGCCCTGGAAGAAGTGGCCCAGGCGTTCGCCCAGGGGACCGCCGCCGGAGACTGCGTGGGCAACGTGCCCGCCCATGGCCGCCCGCAGCTTCCCATAGACGAGCTTGTCGAACAGGGCATGGCGGAGCTTCAGGCCCAGGCCGATGCGGCCGTCCTGCCGTGCCTTGGAATACGCGATGGCAGTATCGGCCGCCTTGTGGAAGATCGCTCCCTTCCCGCCGTCCTCCGCCTTGGTCAGGGCCGAGTTGTAGACCTTCTCGAAAACGCGCGGCACCGCGAGGATGAACGTGGGTTCGTAGCTCTGGAGGTCCGCCAGGAGGTTCTTGATGTCCGGGGTATGGGCCACCGTGGTGCCGGCAGCCATCGCAAGGACGGAGATAAAGCGGGCGAAGACGTGTGCCAGGGGGAGGAACATGATGGTCTTCGCGTTTTCATGGACGATTTCGCCAATAATGGCCAGCGCGTTGTCCGACAGCTCAACGAAGTTGCCATGCGTGAGTTCGCAGCCTTTGGGCCTGCCGGTGGTCCCGGAGGTGTAAATGATGGTGGCGGTATCGCGCAGTCCGGCGGTCTTCCGGCGGGCCTCAAGGTCGTCATCGCTGACGTCGCGGCCGGCTTCGCGGAGGGCATCGAGACCGTTTCCTTCCAGCTGCCAGACATGCTGGAGCGAAGTGAGTGCTTCCGCCGTCACGGCCTGGCGGATGATGTCCTCATGGTGGGCTGCCTCGCCGAAGGCGGCCACGGCGCCGGAGTCACCGAGGTTCCACGCAACCTGGGAAGGTGAGGACGTTTCGTAGATGGGGACCGAGACCGCTCCCGCGAACCAGATGGCAAAGTCCACCAGTGACCACTCGTACCGGGTGCGGGACATGATGCCCACGCGGTCGCCCGCTCCCACGCCGCTGGCCATCAGTCCTTTGGCAAGCGTCCGGACGTCTGCCAGGAAATCGGTGGCGGAAATGTCCTGCCAGGTTCCGGAGGCATCGAGCCGCGAAAAGAGTGCCGGGTTGCTGGCCTTCGCTGCCTGCCGCAGCACAAGGTCGGTGATGTTGGTCTCCGGTGGGACAACAACAAGAGGCGGAACACTGAATTCGCGCACTATAGCTCCTTTGATATCCGAGGTCCCGCGCAGGGGTATGCCTAAAGACTAGTACGCCCATGCGGGACCATGCAGTAACTAAAGTTACTGGCCGGTAACTTTGCCGTCAATGCTGCCTGGCGGACATGTCCGCGGCAGCTCCGCCTGTCCGCGCACGGACGTGGAATGTGCCCACCTAGAATGGGGAACTATGTATGCACCGCCCCCCGGCAAGCAGCCCGGGCCTCTGAGCAGACCTGCCCCCTGGAGGGCGCGGCCCACCTCGCGCGGGGCAGGGACACGGCACGACGGCGGGGGCTTCCGTGAGCATTTGCGCCTCGGCCGCAAGGGCCTCGCCATTGGAATCGACATCGGCGGCACCAAGGTGGCGGCCGGCGTCGTGGATGCCGACGGCCGCATCCTCCGCGAAGCGCGCCGTGCCACGCCCGGCAGCGACCCCCGGGCCGTGGAGCAGGTCATCGTGGAGCTGGTCGAGGAACTGGGCAAGGGGCACCGGATCTGGTCAGTGGGCATCGGCGCCGCCGGGTGGATGGACCTCGACGGCGGCACGGTGCTTTTCAGCCCCCACCTGGCCTGGCGCAATGAGCCGCTCCGGGCCAACCTGCAGCAGCTCCTCCGCAGGCCCGTGCTCCTGACCAACGACGCCGATGCCGCCGCATGGGCGGAATGGCGCTTTGGGGCGGGGCAGGGGGAAGACCGGCTGGTCTGCATCACCCTTGGCACCGGTATTGGCGGTGCCATGGTGATGGACGGCAGGGTGGAGCGCGGGCGGTTCGGCGTGGCAGGCGAGTTCGGCCACCAGATCATCATGCCGGGCGGTCACCGGTGTGAATGCGGAAACCGCGGCTGCTGGGAACAGTATGCGTCCGGGAACGCGTTGGGGCGCGAAGCCCGGATCCTGGCGCGGGCAAACTCTCCGGTGGCGCAGGACCTGCTCGCGGCCGTCGGCGGGCGGACGGATGCAATCACGGGCGCGATCGTCACGGAGCTGGCACTTGCCGGTGACCCGGCGTGCCGGGAGCTGCTTGAGGAAGTGGGGGAATGGCTCGGGCTGGGGCTGGCCAATCTGGCTGCGGCGCTGGATCCGGGACTTTTTGTCATCGGCGGTGGCCTGTGCTCAGCAGGCGACCTGCTGGTGGAGCCCGCACGGAAGGCCTTCGCCCGCAACCTGACGGGGCGTGGTTTCCGGCCGGCCGCCGGCATTCAACTGGCTGCCCTCGGGCCGAGCGCCGGACTCATCGGAGCCGCCGACCTGTCCCGCGTCAGCAGCCGGGCGCGCCGCTGACGGAACGCGCACTCCTCCGGTGTTGAGCACGGGAACAGCGCAGCCCGGGGGAGCAGGCCACGCTAGACGCGTGCGCCGTCGTCGTTCTCGTCCTTTTCCTGCGGAAGCTTCATGATCAGGTAGACCGTTCCGAGGACGAACGCAGCCACAATAGCCACGATGGCCAGGAGCGGGGCGGAGCGCCAGAACATCACGGACAGCAGGAGGGCGACTGGCCCACCCACCGCGGCGAGCCACGCAAGCATGGTCAACGGATCTGTTCCGGCCAGGCTGGGCGGTTCCTCCGGGACGAATTCACCGTCATCCGGGTCCACGTCGTAGTCGCGGGGGCCGGAAGGGAAGCCTGCCTCGACGCCGGGGCCCGGCGTTTCAGCCGAGGCCTGCCGCTCCGCCGCGGACAATTCCGCGGGGACTGCGCCCGCAAGGCCCAGCGGGTCAAAATCCCGGAACACGGGCGGTCGTCCCCCCTGGGCTGCAGCGTCCGGGCGCGGCGCCGCGTCCGTCGCGGGATCGCCGGAAATTCCCGTGCCGGTAGCGCCGCCCGTGCCTGCATCAGGGGCTCCGGATTCAAGGCGGGCCACCAGGTCCAGCCAGACGGCGTCGTCCGGGTTCGCTCCCTGGTCCTGGGGTCCGGGGTCAGGCTTGTTCATGGGGCGTGGCCTCCAGGGTCGATGCTGCGCTTGCCGTTGGCCGTTCCGGATTTACGCCGGAAACCACCGCCCGGATGAACTCCACGGAGCCCTGGAAAATCTGGTCGGCGTCGTTGTCCAGGGTGGCCACGTGGTAGCTGTTTTCAAGACGGACCAGATCCAGGGGTGCGTGGGTCAATCCCCGGCGGAGGGCATGGATGCTGGAGTCGGATACCACGTGGTCAATGGTGGACCGGTAGACCCGGACGGGGGCGGTGACCCTGGGCAGGATCCTGATGGTGTCCTTGAACAGCTTGTTGAGCTCATGCGCGGCAGCTACCGGGGTCCGCGAATAGGCGCCCTCGTCCATGCCTTCTTTAAGGATGTCGTTCCCGATGGCAGGCGTACTTTTCATGACCAGCTTCAGGATGCCGGCGAGGGGCGCGCGCGGATCGTCAATGACCAGCCCCGGGTTGACAAGGACCACCCCGGCCACGGGCCGGGTGGCAGCGATCCGCAGGGCCAGCGCTCCACCCATGCTCAATCCTGCTGAAAAGACGTAATCGCAGCTGGCGTCCAGCTCCAGGTATGCGTCGTCCAGGGCGCCGTGCCACTGCTGCCACCGCGTGCGGGCGAGTTCCTGCCAGCTGGTGCCATGTCCGGGCAGCAGGGGCATGCGCACCGCGAAGCCGGCGCCGGCCAGTGCCTGGGCCCAGGCACGCAGCCCGTGCGGGCTGCCGGTAAACCCGTGGGAGAGGACCACGCCGATGCGGGGCCCCCCGCCGGTGCAGCCGCTGCTGAAGGGGCTGTGGTCCAGGCTGGAGGTCATGGAGTCTCCAATGCGGTGTTCTGGCGGGCGAGGGCGTGGACGAAAGCACTGGATTTTGCAAAGATCTCCGGTGCGTCCACGTCCAGCGTAGCCACATGTCCGCTGCTGTGGAGATCCACCACTTCGGCGAGGCGGCTGCCGAGGCCTTTCCGGAGCAGCGCCAGGGACGTCGGCGGTACCACGGCATCGGTGCGGGACTTGAAGACCTGGACAGGCGCCGTGACCTTTGACAGGCCGCGGGCCGCGGCACGAAAGAGCTTCTTCAGCTCGTGCACCGCCGCCAGGGGAGTGCGCGAGTAGTCCCCGTCGTTGGTGACTGCCGCCGTCGCCTGTTCCTCCTCTATGGGGAGTGTTGTCCGCTGGAAGTACTTCAGCACTCCGATCACCCGGACCCGCCGGTCGTAGAAGCTCAGCCCCGGGTTGACCACGGACACCCCGGCAACGGTGTGCCGGGAGGCCGTCAGCAGCGCAATGGCCCCGCCCATGGAGAGCCCGGCCACAAAGCACGTTTCTGTGTTCCGCGCGAGCTCCAGGTAGGCGGCCTCGAAGCTGCGGTACCAGTCGGTCCACCGCGTCCTTGCCAGGTGGCGCCAGTCAGTCCCATGACCGGGCAACAGGGGGACGGTGACGGCGTAACCCTGTGAGGCGAGGTGCTCGGCCCACGGCAGGACACTGAGGGGGCTTCCCGTGAAGCCGTGGCAGATGGCGATGCCGATCCGCGCATTGGGCCCGTGTCCGGGATAGCTGAAAGCGGCAGGAGGGGACGGGATGCTGCTTTCGCTCATGGCTCCATCGTGTCACTGTTCCGGACAAATCTCACTAGAGTAGGGTTGCATTGAACTGCTGGCCAGGCCCGACGCGGGGCCTGCAGGCCGCCTTCCGGAGAGGTTTCTCACGTGTTCTATTGGGTCATGAAGCGGATCTTCCTTGGTCCTGTGTTGAAGCTCCTTTTCCGCCCCTGGGTCAAGGGACTGGACAATATTCCGGCTGAAGGCCCGGCGATTATTGCGTCCAACCACCTCTCCTTTTCCGATTCGATCTTCAT
The DNA here is from genome assembly GCF_023708005.1 of Pseudarthrobacter sp. NCCP-2145. NCBI lineage: Bacteria > Bacillati > Actinomycetota > Actinomycetes > Micrococcales > Micrococcaceae > Pseudarthrobacter > Pseudarthrobacter sp. NCCP-2145. The sequence continues at coordinate 44,565 of NZ_BRCG01000020.1, forward strand.
GCCGCTGATGGTCCGCCGGCCGGTGGTTTTCCTGGCCAAGTCGGAGTACTTCACCGGCACCGGAATCAAGGGCAGGCTGACTGCCCTGTTCTTCCGGCTGACCAACCAGCTGCCCATGGACCGGTCCGGGGGAGCTGCCTCGGCAGCCTCATTGACCGCCGGCATGGAGGTCCTCACGCATGGCGGACTGCTGGGCATCTATCCCGAGGGCACGCGGAGCCCGGATTCCAGGCTCTACAGGGGCAAGGTTGGCGTGGCCAGGCTTGCGCTGCAGGCCGGGGTCCCGGTGATACCTGTCGCGATGATCGGCACGGACAAGGTCCAGCCCATTGGAAAGCGGCTGCCGAACATCCGCAGGATCGGCATGATCTTTGGGGAGCCGCTGGACTTCAGCCACTACCGGGACCAGGCCGAGGACCGCGACATCCAGCGTAAAGTCACCGACCAGATCATGTTCGAACTGATGCGTCTCTCCGGGCAGGAATACGTGGACGAGTACGCCGCCGTAGTCAAGCTGCGGCTGGCCGGCAAGGCCGTCGAACCGGCGGCCGCAGCCGAACTCCTGGCACCGCCCGCACCTGCATCCGGCAGTACGAGCGAGCCCACTTCCGGTGCCGGCAACGGCGGTTCTTCGGGTGACACACGAACAGCGGACGACGGCGGTGCTGCCGCGGGCTGAGCGGGTTGTGACGCGGCGGGCCCGAAGCGTGACAGTGCGGTGTCCCGGGGACCTGCGCGACCGCTAGTCTTAGATGGTGACTGAGCTATCTGCAAAACCCGCCTTTTCGCTGTCCAGCACCGCCCAGAGCGGAGCAGCCGACTATCCCGGACTTGATAACTGGCGGGACCTTCCCATTTCCCAGCAGCCCAGCTGGCAGGACAGGGACGTGTTCAACGCCTCGGTGAAGGAACTCTCCGTCCTTCCCCCGCTGGTTTTTGCGGGTGAGGTGGATGTCCTCCGCGAGCGGCTGGCCGCTGCTGCCCAGGGCAAGGCCTTCCTGCTGCAGGGCGGTGACTGCGCCGAAACCTTCGAGGCCGCCACGGCAGACAAGATCAGCGCCCGGGTCAAGACCATCCTCCAGATGGCCGTGGTGCTCACCTACGGTGCCGCCATGCCCGTCATCAAAATGGGCCGCATGGCCGGTCAGTTCGCCAAGCCCCGTTCTTCCAATGACGAAACCCGCGGCGGCGTTACCCTGCCCGCATACCGGGGCGACATCGTGAACGGCTACGAGTTCACTCCGGAGTCCCGGGGCCACGACGCTTCCCGGATGCTCCGCGCCTACCACACGTCCGCTTCCACGCTGAACCTGATCCGCGCCTTCACGCAGGGCGGTTTTGCCGACCTCCGTTCGGTGCACCAGTGGAACAAGGGCTTCACCGAGAACCCGGCACACGCACGCTATGAGTCCCTGGCCCGCGACATCGACCGCGCCATCAAGTTCATGGCCTCCTGCGGCGCCGACTTCGAAGCACTGAAGCGGGTCGAATTCTTTGCCAGCCACGAAGCACTGCTGCTGGACTACGAGCGGGCCCTGACCCGGATCGATTCACGTACCGGGTTCCCGTACGACACGTCTGCCCACTTCCTCTGGATCGGCGAGAGGACCCGCGAACTGGACCACGCCCACGTCGACTTCCTTTCACGGGTGCGGAACCCCATCGGCGTGAAGCTGGGCCCGTCCACCACCGGCGACGACGCCCTTCGCCTGATCGACAAGCTGGACCCGGACCGGGAGCCGGGCCGGCTGACGTTCATCACCCGCATGGGGGCCGGCAACATCCGCGAGAAGCTGCCCGCCGTCGTCGAAAAAGTCACCGCGTCAGGCGCGCAGGTGCTGTGGGTCACCGACCCCATGCACGGGAACACCGTAACGTCCCCCAACGGCTACAAGACCCGCAATTTCGACGACGTCATTGACGAAGTGCGCGGCTTCTTCGAGGTGCACCACGCCCTGGGGACCGTCCCCGGCGGCCTGCACGTGGAAATGACCGGCGACGACGTCGCAGAGTGCCTCGGCGGGGCCGATCCCGTGGACCAGGACGCCTTCCTGGACCGTTACGAATCAGTCTGCGACCCGCGCCTGAACCACATGCAGTCCCTCGAAATGGCCTTCCTGGTGGCCGGAGCCCTGGCAAAGCACTAGGCGCCGCACACTCATGACCTGACAGTGGTGTGGCCGGCAGGTCCGGCTACACCACCGTCAGGGTGATGACCGATCCTTCCGGAACCTCTTTGTTCACCGGATCCTGGTCCCTGACGGTTCCGAAGAAACCGCCGAGGATGTTATTCACTTTCACCTCGAAGCCGAGCTGGCGCAATGCCTGTTCGGCCTCTCTGGCCTGCTTGCCGATGTAACTGGGGACTCCCACCATCCGGGGTCCCTTGGAGATCGTCAGGGTTACGCTGCCGCCGCGGGTGAGCGTTCCTTCCGCCGGCGCCTGGCTGACCACAGCGCCCTTGGGAATATCCCGGCTAAAGACTTCCTCGCCGGCCACATCCGCCTGGAGTCCGGCTGCCGTGATGGCATCAACGGCATCGTCCTCGTCCTGGCCCACCACCAGCGGCACCGGGATGGGCTCGGGCCCCTTGGAAACCACCAGGCCGACGGGCGTGCCGCGCCGGACCTCCGTACCCGCAGCGGGGTCCTGGGACAGGACTGTACCCGCGGGCGCCTGCTCATCGAACTGCTCCGTCACGGGACCCAGTACCATCTCGGCCGCATTGAGGCCGTTCTTGGCTTCGTCCAGGGTGCCGCCGGCCAGCACTGGCAGCGGAAAAAGCTGGGGGCCCTTGGAAACAAAGAGGGACACTGGCTGGAACTTGCGGATTTCCGTGCCCTCGGCCGGCTTGCTGCCCACCACCAGGCCGGACGGCACCTCGTCGTCGAAGACGTCCCTGGTGGTGGACCGGAACCCGGCCTCGCTGAGCAGCTGCTGCGCCTGCGCCACGGTCTTGTTGGCGACGGAAGGAATGGACGCGGCTGCGCCGGGGCCCATACCGAAAAACCAGCCCGCGCCTGTCGCCAGGAGGGCGGCCACCACCAGCACTATCACCCACAGGACGCCACGGCGCCGGGGATTCCCTTCCCGAAGGGTCCGTGCGGGGGTGGCTGCGGCACGGGCCCGTGCCTTCTCATCCTCCCTGTCCGCTTTGCGCTGGGCACGTTTGCCCAGCACCGGAGGAGGGGGAGCCCACTCCTGGTCGTCGTCAGGTGGTGACAGTGTCCGCCTGGCAGCACCAGGTGCCGGACCTGAAGGCTGCATGGCAGAACGGGACTGGCCCGGCGTCGGCTGGTAGGCGGGTCCGGCCGGCTGTCCGTACGGCATCACCGTTGTGGGATTGCTAGTGCGGCCGATGACCTCGGTGGGATGCTGGACGAGCCCGGTGTTGTCAGGTTCACGGGATGGCGGAGGACCCCCGGGCGGGGAATGAATCCGCAGCGGGGCAACCTGCTGCGGCGCGGTCACGGTGCCCCCCGCAGCAGCCGCCGGCGGACGAAGGTCCAGTTCAGCATCTGTGAGGTTGGTCCGGATGTGCCGCAGTTCCTGGAGCAGGGCGTTGCCGTCCACCGGACGGTTCTCGGGGTCGTTGGCGGTGCACCACTGCACGAGTTCGTCCACTTCCGCGGCCAGGCCCGGGACCAGGGCCGAAGGCGGTCCGACCGTCCCGTTGACGTGCTGGTACGCCACCTGGATGGGGACCTCGCCGTCGAACGGCTGCTGTCCGGTGAGCATTTCGTACAGCATGATGCCCAGGGAGTAGATGTCGCTGCGCGCGTCAGCCGGCCTGCCCAGGACAAGTTCAGGGGAGAGGTAGGCGACCGTGCCGATCAGGGCACCGGTGCTGGTAGAGGTGGTGACAGCGCGGGCCAGGCCGAAATCCCCGATCTTGATCCGTCCGTCGTCCGAGATCAGCACGTTTTCAGGCTTGACGTCACGGTGGATGAAGCCGGCGGCATGCGCGGCACCGAGCCCTTCAACAACCGGGTCGATCAGTGCCAGTGCCAGACGGGGCGGCAATGCGCCTTTCTCGTTAATCAGGTCACGGAGGGTGTGGCCTTTGATGTATTCCATGACCAGGTAGGCCGTGCGGCCGTCGTTCCCCTGGTCGAGGACCCCCACCACGTGGGGATGGGACAACCTTGCAGCCGCCTTTGCCTCCCGGCCGAGCCGGCCCAGGAAGTTGTCGTCAGAGGAGAGGTGGGGGTGCAGCACCTTCAGCGCCACGTCCCGTTCCAGCCGTTGGTCCGTGGCAAGGTAAACCGTGGACATGCCGCCGCGCGCGAGCTTTGACCGTACGGCGTACCGGTTGTCCACCAGCGTTCCTACAAGAGGGTCTGACACGTGTTCCTGCACCCTACGATCCTAATCCCCGCAACGGAACGGGCCCGAACCTTTACCGGTCCGGACCCGTTCAAAATTCACTGCCCCACAGTGTGCGGGCGGCAGCAGCAGCTCAGCCGAAGTTTTTCTGGTGTGCCTTGATGGCCGCCACATAGGCCTTGGTGTCGTCGTACATGCCGTACTTGCTCACGGAGTACTGGCCCTGGTAGTAGCCGGCGATGGCCGTGTCCCTGTCCTTGCTGGTGGCCAGGAGCTGGCGGATGATTGCCACCCCGGCCGTGGCATTGTCGTAAGGGTCCAGCAGGTTCAGCTTGCGTCCCACCAGATCCGAAGCCCACTGGCCGGAAGTGGGGATGACCTGCATGGTTCCGATGGCGTTGGCCGGGGAAACTGCCCGCTGGTCGAACCCTGATTCCTGGTGCGCGAAGGCGAGGGCCAGGGAGGGTTCCACTCCCATCCTGCGCGCGGTATCTGCCACGATGTTCCGCATTTCAGCTCGGGAGGGCACTGGGGAGGCGTTCAGCAACGCCTTGTTCTCGTTGGCCGAGCTGACCACTGCAGCAGGGTAGCTGAAGCCCAGGAATGAGCTTGGGACCAGAGGCGTTACCGAGGCAGCCGGCTGCGGAGCGGCCGGCTGCCCGTTGGCGCCGGGGATGGCCAGCTTGTTGCCCGGGTAAATGACACTGGTCATGCCCAGGCGGTTGGCGGACAGCAGCTCGGAAAGCTTGACGCCGTGCCGGGACGCGATCGCGGAGAGCGTGTCTCCGGCTTTAACGGTGTAGGAGCCGGAGGCCGGGGCCGCAGGCGCAGCGGGAGCCGATGTTGAGGCCAGCCCGCTTGAGGCAGGAGCCGCGGCGGGCGCGGGAGCCCCGTCACCGGCGCCCACCTTGATCTTCTGCCCGGGGTAGATAACCGAGCGCATGTTGAGGTTGTTCCACGAGAACACATCCGCCAGGCCCACGTTGTGGCGGGCCGCGATGGCACCCAGCGTGTCACCCGGTTTGACCGTGTACGTGGCCCCGCCCGCGGGGGCGGCGGCAGGTGCGGCAGGAGCGGGCGCGGCGGAGGGCGCTGCCGGTGCAGCGGCCGAACCGGAAAGCTTGATCTTCTGGCCGGGGTAGATGATCGTGTTCGCCTGCAGGTTGTTCAGCTTCAGGACCTCGGCCGTGTTGAGCCCGAATTTGCCTGCAATGGCGCTGATGGTGTCGCCGCGGGCAATCGTGTACTCCGCCGGGGCCTGCGGCTGTGCCGGCCTGAAGGCTGAGGGGATCGCCGTCGACACCGACGCCGCGGGGATGACTGCCGCTGTGGCCGTCGCGGCCTGGGCTTTCATGGCCGCTGCAAGCGTCCCCGGAATGGCGCGGACCGGCTGCTCTGCAGCTGCTGGCTGGGCCAGCGCCAAGGATGACAATACGACCGCTGGCAGCGCTGCCGTCGTTGCGGCGAGCATAGGCAGGCTCGGCTTGGGGGGCTGCTTGTGCGAGCGGGACATCGTCATGGAAAGAATCCTCTTCTCAACTGCGGGCGCGGGCGGGGATGCCGCTGATTCCGATACTACTGTTACTGCTGTTGATACTGTTACAAATGTGGTCAATGAGAATCTCTCACGGATTGGGGATTAGCACAAGAATTCCGGGAACAGCTGCAAGGAAGAATTTTGGGAGTGTCCGCACGTCAATGGGTTCCCCGGAGTGCATCAACTAGGCGCCAGGGCGCACGCCGTGGCAACCTTGATCCGTGAGTAATGTAGAAAACCTTGTGGGCGACTGGTTGCCCCTGCCCGACGTCGCCCGTTTATTGGATGTTTCCATCACCAAGGTGCACAGCCTGCTTGATGAACGTGCGCTGGCGGCGCTGCGGGTTGGTGAGCGGAAAATCAGGTCGGTGCCTGCAGGGTTTATCCAGGACGGCCAGGTGGTGGACAGCCTCAAGGGAACCATCGTTGTCCTGTCTGACGCAGGGTATTCGGACGAGGACCTGATCGTCTGGCTCTTTACCCCGGATGAGTCACTGCGAGGACGGCCCATCGACGCTCTTCGTGAGGGCCGGAAAACAGAAATACGGCGCAGGGCACAGACCCTCGCCTGGTAGTTCCCGGCCCGGCGCTTCGCCTGGACGCACTGGACCGCTAGGAGGCCCGGCTGACAGTCGCTTCAGCCAGCCGGCGAAGGGCAGTCTTGGGCAATTCGACCAGGGGAAGTGCCTCCAGGGCCTCGAAGGCCGCGGCGCCGAATTCACTGATGAGGACCTCGGTGGCCGCCAGCGCCCCGGACTCCTCGATAATCCGCCGGAGCTCGTCGACGTCTTCCTCCGAGAGGTCCGGGCTTCCGAGCCTGGAGTCGATGAAGGCCGCCTCTTCAGCCGTTGCCTGGTCCATGGCCAGGGCGACCAGCACAGTGCGTTTACCTTCCCGCAGGTCGTCGCCGGCCGGCTTGCCGGTTGTCAGCGGATCGCCGAAGACACCGAGCACGTCGTCCCGGAGCTGGAACGCTTCCCCCAGAGGCAGCGCAAACGCCGAGTATCCGCGGAGCAGGTCATCCGAGGCCCCAGCGAGTGCGCCTCCCAGCGCCAGCGGATGTTCTGTGGAGTACTTGGCGGACTTGAAGCGGATGATGGACTGGGCCCGCGAGACAGCGCCTGCGCGGTCCCTGGCGGGCCCGGCAACCTCTTCCAGGATGTCCAGGTACTGGCCCGCCATCACTTCGGCCCGCATGAGGTTGAAGATCAGCCTTGCCCTGCTGCCCGCTGCGGCCCGCTCGCCGATGTCCGTGAAGGCTTCCTCGCTGAAGGAGAGGCACAGGTCTCCCGCCAGAATGGCAGCTGCCTGGCCGAAGCGTTCGCTGTCCAGCGCCCAGCCCTGTGAGCCGTGCAGGTCGCTGAACCGCCGGTGGACACTCGGTCCGCCCCGCCTGGTGTCAGACCGGTCGATGATGTCGTCGTGGATCAGCGCGGCGGCCTGGAACAACTCAAGGGCTGCGCCTGCCGTCACTACCTGCTGGGCCGCAGGTTCTCCACCGGCACCCCGCCAGCCCCAGTAGCACATCAGCGCGCGCAGGCGCTTGCCGCCGGTGACAAGGTTGGAGATTGACCCCATGATCGGATCAATGTCCGGCGAAATGGCGGACATGACTGATTGGCGCGAGGCCAGGAACCCCGTCAGTTCGCCGGCCACCGCCGCCACGAAGTCGGCCTGTTCATGCCTGAGCTGCTCGGCCGCCGTCACTTGGCTGACTCAGCTGGCACGTTGGCGCCGATGGTAAAGGTGGAAACTCCGGCTGCTTCAACGACCGAGACATTGACGGTCTCGCTGTCCCCCCGGAGAAAGTCCCTGGAAGCCACGGCCCCCACGGCTTCGCCGGGCACGGCCTTGAAGCCCTGGCCTTCCAGCGCCTTGACGTAGAAATCGAGGACTGCGGCGGTGGGGGCCGCCACCGTGCCCACCAGGGCGGCAGTGGCGGGGGCCGACGCTTTGTCGAAACTGCTCGATACCACTGTGGCGCCCGGCATGAGGGGAAGGAGTTGCTGGGGGAAGCCGTCCACCAGCGCCCCTACCGTGGCGGAGGTATTGGGCGAAGCGGAAGGGCTGGGGGAAGCCGTGACGGTGGAGGCGGCAGTTGCCGGCGCCGATGCGGAGGCGGAAGGGTCCGGGCTTGCTGACGGGGTTGGACTGCAGGCTGCAAGTGCCATGGCTGCGCCGGCAGCTAGGACTGCAGCGCCCGCTGGCTTGAGGTTTCCAAAGACCGTCACAGGGACTTTCCTCCTGGTGTTGATGCCGGATTCAGCCTCCAGTTTAGTCAGTACAAAAGAGCTAGGATTGCAGCCGTGGGGCCCGAAGGTATGAACCAGCCACCCGGAGCGGTGCTTCCGGGACAGCGGCGCAAGTGCATCATGCACGTGGACATGGATGCCTTCTACGTCTCTGTCGAGCTGCGGACGCGCCCTGAGCTCCGCGGCAGGCCTGTCATTGTTGGCTTCCCCGCGGACCGCTCCGTGGTCCTCTCTGCCTCCTACGAAGCCCGTGCATTCGGCGTGAAATCTGCCATGCCGATGGCCGTGGCGTCCAGGATGTGCCCGCAGGCGGTCATCATCGAACCGCGCCACAAGCTGTACTACGAGGTGTCCGCCCAGCTGATGGCCATTTTTGGGTCCGTCACCGAACTCGTGGAACCACTCAGCGTCGACGAAGCGTTCCTCGACGTCACGGGCGCCATACGCCGCCTGGGGGCGCCGCGGGGCATCGGGGAAATGATCCGGCGCAGAGTAGCTTCGGAACTGGGCATTACTGCGTCCGTAGGGATCGCGGAATCCAAGTTCGTGGCCAAGATCGCGTCAACCCGCTGCAAGCCGGATGGACTGCTCCTGATCGGTCCGGACGAAACGGTGCCTTACCTCCACAGCCTGCCGGTTGGTGCGCTGTGGGGCGTGGGTGCCAAGACCGCGGATGTCCTGGCAAGGATGGGCATCAGGACGGTTGCGGACGTGGCGGCAACGCCGGTGTCCACCCTCAAGAGGATGCTGGGTGCTACGGGGGAGCATGTCCACCAGCTGTCGTGGGGCATTGACCACCGTGCGGTGACTCCAATCCGGCTTGAGAAGAGCATCGGTGCGGAAGAGACCTTTGCCGTCGACACGGGTGACGACGCACTGCTCCACCGTGAACTCCTGCGGCTCTCCCACCGGACGGCCTCACGCCTGCGGAGTTCCGGGATGGTGGCCCGGACCATTGCCCTGAAGTTGCGCTTCGCCGATTTCTCCACCATCACCCGCAGCCGGACGGTCCAGACGCCGGTGGACAGTGCCCAGCTGATCTATGCCGTGGCGCTCCAGTTGCTGGAATCGGTGGGGGACAGGACCATGACGGTGCGGCTCGTGGGCGTCAGGGCCGAACAACTGGAGGAAGCGGCCCGCACCTCGCTGCAGCTGAGCATCGACCGGCGGGACGAGAACTGGCGTGCGGCCGAACAGGTCCTCGACGAAGTGGCGCGCAAGTTCGGCAGCAAATCCGTCCTTCCGGCCCGCCTGATGGAGCCAGGAGCCGGCCCTGGATAACACGCCGGTTGCGGCAGCCGGGAGGTCCCGGATAAGTCATTGCCGTCTTTCAGAACAGCCCTCAACAAACTATCCTTAGATGTACATAGTTTTTGAGTGACTGGACTTACTGCCGGACCCTCTTGGACATGCTCCCGCTCCTGCGACGGCGTGCCTGGTTACCGACTTTTGCCATTGTGGGCAGGGCGGGAACCTCTTAGGCACAACAGCCGTTAACGGTGCAGAAGTAGTGGCTGGGATCAGCCCGGACGTTGGCCTACAAAAGGAGGTCGTGATGCCGCTGTCGGAGCACGAACAGAAGCTGCTTGAGCAGCTGGAGAAGCAGCTTCACGAGGACGACCCGAAGTTCGCAAATTCCATGGGGTCAGACCCAGGGCGTTCATGGTCCACGAGGCATGTGGTGATTGGCGTCCTCTGCGCCTTGGCTGGCGTCTTCCTGTTGCTCGTGGGCGTCACTCTCCAAAATATCTTCGTCGGAGTACTGGGCTTCATAGTCATGGGCGGCGGCGTCTACTTCGCCACCATGCGCAGCAGTGCGGGAGCGAAGCCGGGATCCAAGGCCGCCGGCCGAAAGCCCGGCAGGCCGAAGAACTCCTTCATGAGCAGCCTCGAGGAGCGCTGGGACGAAAGGCGCAGGGGAGAACCCTAAACCTCCAGGTGCTGCCCGCGACGGCAACTCCACTTCCCTCCCCCCTAGGGGGATAAACGCGAAGAGACCCGCCTTTGGGCGGGTCTCTTGGCGTTTAAGCCGGCAGTGGCCGATATGTTCCTCCTTCGCCCGGACCCGGCCGGAAGGCCACTGGATAGGGTCCCTTGTCCGTGCCCTCCTTCCTGGCCGGGAACCGCCCGGTGACACATTTCCCTCCACTTTCCGCCACCGGGGCGAAATCCGCGCCAATTCAGCCTGCTTTTCCCAGAAAGTGGAGGCCAGGAAGCCCTGTTTGCGTTGACTGTGGGGGAAAGTGGAGTAATGTGGAGGGCATAAGAGGGTAGTTGCAACATAGGGGATGTGCAGTTCCTGACATCGGACAGGCGGTGGGCCAGTGTTTCTTGGCACTCACTCGCCGCGTCTGGATGAAAAGGGACGGATTATCCTCCCCGCCAAGTTCCGCGAGGAACTTGCCAGCGGGCTGGTGCTCACAAGGGGCCAGGAACGTTGCATCTACGTCTTCAGCGAGAAGGAATTTGCGCGGGTCCACGAGCAAATGCGGGAGGCGCCAATCTCCTCGAAACAGGCGCGGGACTACATCCGCGTCTTTCTCTCTGGAGCCTCGGACGAGGTACCTGACAAGCAGGGGCGCGTAACCATTCCACCGGCGCTCCGGGAGTACGCAGGCCTCGGCAGGGAGCTTGCCGTGATCGGCGCCGGTTCCCGCGCCGAGATTTGGGACGCCCAGGCCTGGACTGAATACCTCGCGGAGAAGGAGACGGCCTTCTCTGAAACTGATGACCCCATTCCGGGCATTCTCTGACCGGGGGCAGCAGGCAGTTTCTTGGATGAGATCTCCAGCCGCCCATCGGCTGGCCATCCTGGCTCACTTCCCCGGAGCCAGGCTGGCGGACGATAGGCGCGGATGGGGATCTGATCCCAGAAGCACCAAAGGCAACACCCTACGGCGAGAAAGGACGAGGCATGAACGAACACCCGAAGCCCACGTCCGAACGCCATGTGCCGGTCCTTCGGGACCGGTGCATCAATTTGTTGGCACCTGGATTCGAGGCTGCCAGGCTGCGCGGAGAAACCCCGGTGGCCGTTGACGCGACCCTGGGCATGGGCGGCCACTCCGAGGCCATGCTTCAGCGTTTTCCCGACGTACACCTCATCGGCATCGACCGTGATGAAGAAGCCCTGGCCCTCGCCGGCGAGCGGCTGGCCCCGTTCGCCGCACGCACGGACCTGGTGCACGCCGTCTATGACGAGATCCGGGACGTCCTGGCTGACCTCGGCGTTTCCGAGGTCCACGGGATCCTGATGGACCTCGGCGTCTCCTCGCTCCAGCTCGATGAACGCGAACGCGGCTTCGCCTACTCCTTCGACGCCCCGCTGGACATGCGGATGGACACCAGCCGCGGCCAGACGGCGGCGGATGTTGTGAACAACTACTCCGAAGAGGAACTCGTCAGGATCATCCGCAAGTGGGGCGAGGAAAAGTTCGCGGGCCGAATCGCGAACAGGATCGTTGCAGCGCGGGCCACCAAGCCCTTCGCAACAACCGGAGAACTTGTGGAACAGATCCGCTCGGTGGTGCCGGCATCCGCAGCGAAATCCGGCGGCCACCCTGCCAAGCGGACGTTCCAGGCTCTCCGGATCGAGGTCAACGAAGAACTCGACGTCCTGGAGCGTGCTGTTCCTGCTGCGGTCGACTCCCTGGCGATGGGCGGGCGGATTGTCGTCATGTCCTACCACTCCCTGGAGGACAAAATCGTCAAGAGCGTCCTGCAGGCACGTTCCAAATCCTCGGCTCCGCTCGGATTCCCGGTGGAGCTGGAAGAACACAAGGCCGAACTGAAAACCCTCACCAAGGGCACCGAGGTGCCCACCGCCGTCGAAATCGCCGAAAACCCGCGTGCTGCCTCTGCAAGACTGCGCGCGGCGGAACGAATCAGAGCCAGGAGAGCTGCATGAGCACCGCTGCCGTCAAGAACTTTCCCGCCGTTTCAGGCAGCTCGGCAGCCGGCAGGAATCTTCCCGCCCGCACTTCCGGTGACGGACGGAGGGCCCGCACTCCGCTGTCTGTGGTGCGCACCGTGCCCCGGAAGCGCCGGGCACCCTTCGTGGTGCTGTGCTTCGCCATGCTTGCCCTGGCACTGATTGCCGTGCTGGTGTTGAACATCTCGGTGTCAACCGCCCAATACCAGCTGGTGGAGCTTCGGGCCAAGCAGAGTACCTTGACCAAGCAGAACCAGGACCTCACCCAGCAGGTACAGAATTTCGAGGCACCCCAGAACCTGGCTGCGAAGGCCACGGAACTGGGAATGGTTGCCTCCACTGTCAAAGGCCAGATCGATCTGTCCACCCTGTCAGTCACCGGGAAGGCAACGCCCGCAGTCAAGGGCGGTGCTGCAGGGGCGGTGATCCCCGCGCCCGCCGTTGCCGGGCAGCTGATCGTCGTGCCGCCGGCAAGCAAGGGGGAACCGCTGGAAGGCCGCAAGCCGGCAGAAGCGGCTGCTCCCGCAGCCCAGGGAGCTGAAGCAGCGGATGCTGCTGCTGCGTCCGGAGCAGCAACACCGGGTGCTGCGGCCCCGGCAGCCGGTGATCCCGCTGCCGCTGCGGCTGCCGCGGCTGCTGCCGCTGCGGCTGCCGCGGCTGCTGCAGCAGCACCGGCCGCGGCCGCCGTTGAACTCCACGGGGGATCCGTCCCCGCGCCGGAACAAAAGGTGCCCGGACAGTAATACGGCAGGTCTGGCAGGCAGCAGGGTCGAACAGCAAGGGATTTAACGGTGGCGCAGAGGACCGGCAAGGCAAACAACAGCAGGGTTCCCAACGCCACCAAGCGCCTGCGCCTGGGCCTGGGCATCATGCTGACGCTCCTGCTGGTGGTGGGCGGCAAACTCTTCCTGGTCCAGGGGCTCGACGTGGGGGGAATGGCCGAGGCCGCGCTGAACAGCCGGATGAAGCAAACCGTCCTCCCGGCAGAACGCGGAAGCATCCTGGACTCCAGGGGTACCGTGCTCGCCAACAGCGTGATCCGCTACAACGTGGTGGTGGACCAGCGGGTCAATACCAAAACGGAGACATTCAAGCGCCTGGACGACGCCAAAGAGAAGCTGGTGGACGTCAGCCGGGAGCAGGGGCTGACGGAACTTGCGGCTGCCCTCGGCATGGAAAAGGATGCGATCCGCGAGGCAGTCACCGGGCAGCAGCCCTATTACATTGTGGCCAAGGACGTGAAGCCGGACGTTGAGGACCGCATCTCGCAGCTCCAGATTCCCGGCATTGTGACCGAGGGCGTCAGCAAGCGTGTCTACCCGAATGGATCCGTTGCCGGCGGCATCATTGGTTTCCTCCAGGACGGCACCACCGGCCAGGCGGGGATCGAGCAGACCCAGGACGGCCTCCTGAAGGGTGCTGACGGCAAGAGGCTCTTCGAGATCGGTGCGGACGGCCTGCGCATCCCCGTCGGCGTGGATGAACTGACTCCGCCGGAGGACGGCAAGGACGTCAAGCTCACGATCAACTCGGACCTTCAGTACTTCGCGCAGCAGGCCATCCAAAGCCAGACGGAAAAACTGAATGCCGAGTGGGGCTCCATCATTGTGATGGATGCCAAGACCGGTGACCTGGTGGCCATGGCGGACACCAATGCGCCGGACCCGAACGACCCCGGCAGGGTGGCCGCGAAGGACCGCGGTGTCCGCTCCGTTACCGCCGCCTACGAACCCGGCTCGGTGCAGAAGATGATGACCGTGGCCGCGCTGATCGAAGAAGGCAAGGCGGGCCCGCTCGATGAATTCACCCTGGACCCGACCTATACGGTGAACGGCCAAACCTTCAGCGACTCCTTTGCCCACGGCACGGAGGACCGGACGCTCGCCGGCATCCTGGGCTACTCGATGAACACCGGAACCGTCATGGCCGGGCAGCGGCTGAGCAAGGAACAGCGCTACGACTGGCTGAAGAAGTTCGGCATCGGCGAAGCTCCGGACATTGGCCTGCCTGCCACGGCGTCCGGGATACTTACACCCTGGCAGCAGTGGGACGGCCGGCAGGAATTCACGGTCCTCTTCGGCCAGGGGGTCTCCCAGTCCACCCTGCAGACCGTGCGGGCGTTCCAGTCCATCGCCAACAACGGCGTGATGCTGCAGCCGCGCCTTATCGACTCCTATGTTGCCGCGGATGGTACCGAGGAAAAGGTTGCGCCCGCGGAACCACGCCAGATCGTGTCGGAAAGCACCGCCCAGCAGGTGCAGGACATCCTGGAGAGTGCGGTTACCGAGGGCCAGATCAAGGACGCAGGCATCGACGGGTACCGGGTGGGGGCAAAAACCGGCACGTCCGAGTCCCCGTGCGACGACGGCAAGTCCGGCTTCTGCGGCTACACGGCCTCGATCGTGGGCATGGCCCCCATGGATGATCCGCGGTTTATTGTTGAGGTGGTACTCCAGCGGCCCAAGGGCAGCATTTACGGGATTACCAACGGGCCGGTCTTCCGGTCGGTCATGAGCCAGGCACTGCGGACCTACAACGTCCAGCCGTCCACGGGTGAACCGGCCAGGCTGCCCCAGTTCGCCAAGTAATACCCCGGCAGCAGCCGCAGCAGCCCCCGGCTGCCCCGGCTGATCCACGCCGGGCACGGTCCACTAGCACCATCGGAGATCCCTTGTCAGAGTTCAACGCGTCCGGTCAACGCCCAGCCCCGCAGGAAGCGGCTCCCCAGGGAGCTGCCCCGCACGGAACGGGCGGCCAGGCACGCTTCCGCCCCTCGGCTGTGGAGGCGGTCCGGCTGGAAAGCATTGGTGACGCGGTCGGCGTCGTCATTCCGGGAGCCTCGGCGGATGTGGCGGTGACCGGCATCTCCCTGAACTCCCGCACAGTGGAACCTGGTGACCTGTACGTGGCCCTGCCCGGTGCCGTCCGGCACGGCGCAGACTTCGCCGCCCAGGCCATTGAAGCGGGAGCCGCGGCTGTCCTGACGGACGACGCCGGTGCGCGCCTCCTGGCCCTGTCCTCCGACACGTCGGTACCTGTGCTGGTGGTTGATGCCCCGCGAAACGTAGTGGGCCCGCTGTCCGCGATGATCTACCGCAGCGGACAGGACACCGCCCCGCAGTTGTTCGGTGTGACGGGCACCAACGGCAAGACCACCACCACGTATTTCATCACCTCGCTGCTGCGCTCCCTTGGCAAAAGGACCGGGCTGATCGGGACCATAGAGATCCTGGCAGGCGGGGACCCCATTCCCAGCCTGCTCACCACGCCGGAATCCCCGGAGGTCCACGGGCTCCTGGCGCTCATGCGTGAAAAAGAACTCGACGCCGCCGCCATGGAGGTCTCCTCCCACGCCATCTCCTACCAGCGGGTGGACGGAGTGCTGTTCGACGTAGCCGGCTTCACCAACCTCACCCAGGACCACCTGGACCTGCACCACACCATGGACGACTACTTCGCCACCAAGGCAGAGCTTTTCACGCCTGCCCGTGCGCGGAAGGCCGTGGTGACGGTCGACGACGAATGGGGCCGCCGCCTTGCCGGCAGCGCCGGGGTGCCGGTCACCACCCTCAGCACCTCAAGGGCGAACCCCGCGGACTGGACCGTGACGGAAACCGTGCCCCGCGGGCTGGGCACCGAGTTCACGCTCAGCGGGCCCGGCGGCACCGTCCTTGCGGTCCACACGGGTCTTCCCGGCAGCTTCAACGTAGCGAACGCAGCCCTGGCCGTGGTGATGGTGCTCGCCGGCGGCGTGGACGCCGCAACGCTGCAGGCCGCACTCGACGCAGGCGACCCCTTTACGGTGGCCGTGCCGGGACGGATGCAGCTGGTCTGCGAGCAGCCCGCCGCCGTCGTGGATTTCGCCCACAACACCGACGCGCTGGCCCGGGCCCTGGAAGCTGTCCGGTCACCGGAACCGGACTCCCGCCTGATCGTTGTGTTCGGTGCGACGGGCCAGCGTGACCAGGGCAAACGGCCGGCCATGGGCGCCATCGCTGCCCGGCTGGCGGATACCGTGATCATCACCGACGACGACCCCCACGACGAGGACGCGGCCGCCATCCGCGCCGATGTCCTTGCAGGGGCACGGGAGGCCCAGGAGCGGGAAAAGCTGCCCTGTACCGTGCTTGAGGTCTTCCCCCGCGACGCGGCCATCCAGCGCGCCGTGGAACTCGCGCGGCCGCACGACACCATCCTGGTGGCAGGCCGCGGCCACGAGGTGTGGCAGGAAGTGAAGGGCGTCAACCTTGCGCTCGACGACAGGGTGGAGCTGCGCAGCGCCTTGACAGCCAGGGGATTCAACGTTCTCCAAGACGACCGGATAGAGTCCTAGACCGAGATGATTGCATTTACTGCGGCGGAAATCGCCGATATCACCAAGGGGCGCCTGGACGCCGATCCTGGAATCACGCCTCTTTCGGTGGTCACGGATTCCCGCGAGGCCGCACCCGGGTCGCTCTACGTAGCGAAACCGGGGGAGTACGCTGACGGCCACGACTTCATAGCGGCCGCTTTCGCCGCCGGCGCCACCCTCGCGCTCGTGGAACGCCCCGTAGCCGGCCCCGACGGTGCTGCCTACCCTTCCATCGTTGTCCCTGATGCCGTGCTCGCCATGGGCGCACTCGCTGCGGAGGCCGTCCGCAGGATCCGCGCCGCACGGGCTGCGGCAAACGGGGAACTGACGGTCATCGGCATCACCGGCTCGGCTGGGAAGACCACCACCAAGGACCTGCTCGCGGGCATCCTCTCGCTGCACGGCAACACCGTGGCGCCGAGGGGTTCCTACAACGGCGAGATCGGAGTGCCCCTCACGGTGTTCACCGCCGGAACGGACACCCGGTACCTGGTCATCGAGATGGGCGCCACAGGCGTTGGCCACATCAGCTACCTCGCAGACATGGTCAAGCCGGACATCGGCGTGGTACTTGGGGTTGGAACCGCACACGCCGGTGAATTCGGGGGAGTGGACAACATCGCCCTGGCCAAGGGCGAACTGGTGGAAGCCCTTGCAGCCTCCGGAACCGCCGTCATCAACCTCGACGACGACCGGGTGTCGGCCATGCGCGCACGCACCTCAGCGTCCGTCGTCGGATTCTCCGCCGAAGGGCGGACCGACGCCGCAGTGCAGGCACTCAATGCTGACACCAACACTGACGGCAACCCGGAATTCGACCTCCTCCTCCCCGGCGAGGACACGCCGCACCATGTCAAAAGCCGGCTGATCGGCGCCCACCACACCGGCAACCTGCTGGCGGCGGCAGCGGCCGCCCGGGCTGCGGGAATCGCCGGCGCAGACATTGCCGCGGCCCTCAGCAGCCAGGCGGCTGCCAGCCGGTGGCGCATGGAGCGCACCGAACGGGCTGACGGCGTGACCATCATCAACGACGCCTACAACGCCAACCCCGAATCCATGCGGGCCGCGCTGCGCACCCTCGCCGACCTGGGGCAGGGCAGGCGCACCTGGGCAGTCCTGGGCGCCATGCTGGAGCTCGGCGAGGATTCCATCCGCGAGCACACAGCCGTGGGCACCCAGGTGGTGCGGCTCAATATTTCCCGGCTGGTGGTGGTGGGCAGGGAAGCCCGCGCGCTCTACGTATCCGCAGTCCAGGAGGGCTCCTGGGGGGACGAATGCGTCTTCGCCGAGACCGCCGAGGAAGCCTACGAACTGCTCAACGCCGAACTCGAACCCGGCGACCTGGTGCTCTTCAAATCGTCCAACAGTGTTGGACTTCGCCACTTGGGCGATCGGATAGCATTACCCGGACAAACCCCGCAACCCGCCGATGGAAGGAGCACTCTGCTGTGATTGCACTTTTGATCGGCGCCGGACTGGCCCTGTTGTTCGCGCTGGTGGGCACGCCGCTCTTCATCCGGCTCCTCGTGCGCCGGGGCTACGGGCAGTTCATCCGCGACGACGGGCCCACGTCCCACCACACCAAACGCGGAACGCCCACCATGGGCGGGACCGTGGTGGTGGCTGCCGTCCTGCTGAGCTACGGCCTGACCCACCTCATCATGCTGATGGTGAACCCGGCCTCCCCGGGCCCCTCCGCGTCCGCCCTCATCCTGCTCTTCCTGATGGTGGGCATGGGGCTTGTGGGTTTCCTGGACGACTTCATCAAGATTTCGCGGCAGCGCAGCCTGGGGCTCGACGCCAAGGCCAAGCTGATCCTGCAGGCCGCCGTCGGCATCATCTTCGCCGTCCTGGCCCTGAACTTCCCCGACGAGGACGGCCTCACGCCGGCCTCCACCAAGATTTCCCTGGTGCGCGACCTGCCGTGGCTGGACCTTGCCTTCGGCGGGACTGTGCTGGGGGCAATCCTCTTCGTTGTCTGGTCCAACCTGATCGTTACCGCTGCAACCAACGGCGTGAACCTCACCGACGGCCTCGACGGGCTGGCTGCAGGGGCCTCGGTCATGGTGTTCGGCGCCTACACGCTCATGGGCATCTGGCAGAGCAACCAGGCCTGCGGCTCGCCCCGGGAAGCGGGCAGCGGCTGCTACTCGGTCCGGGACCCCCTGGACCTCGCCCTGCTGGCAGCGATCATGAGCGCGGCCCTGGTGGGCTTCCTCTGGTGGAACACCTCGCCGGCCAAGATCTTCATGGGCGACACCGGCTCGCTGGCCATCGGCGGCGCCATCGCGGGATTCGCCATCCTGTCCAGGACCGAGCTGCTGCTGGGCATCATCGGCGGGCTGTTCGTCCTGATCACGCTGTCCGTCATCATCCAGGTGGGCTACTTCAAGGCCACCGGAGGCAAACGCGTTTTCAAAATGGCGCCTTTGCAGCACCACTTCGAACTGCAGGGGTGGGCCGAGGTGACCGTGGTGGTCCGGTTCTGGATCCTCGGCGGACTCTTCGTCGCCGTGGGCCTGGGAATCTTCTACGCTGAATGGGTCGTGCTGCTGTGACCGTTTCCCCACGCCTCCAAACCCTCGTGAGCTGGGACTCCGACTGGTCCGGACTCCGGGTGGTCGTTACCGGCATTGGGGTCTCCGGGTTCGCCGCAGCGGACACGCTGATTGAACTCGGCGCCCGTGTGGTGGTGGTGGATGCGGCCACCAGCGACAAGGCGAAAGCCCATGCCGACACCCTGAAAATTGTTGGCGCTGCGGATGTCCTCCTCGGAGAGGATGCAGTCACCCGTATCCCCAGGATCGACGGCGGGCTGCCGGAGCTGATTGTCACGTCCCCTGGCTGGCGTCCGGACCAGGCCCTGCTGGCCGCAGCCGCACGCGCCCACATCCCGGTATGGGGAGACGTTGAACTGGCTTGGCGCGTGCGCGTGCGGGAAGGCCGCAAGACCGCGGACTGGCTTGCCATTACGGGAACCAACGGAAAGACCACCACGGTAGGGCTCACCGAATCAATGCTGCGCGCGGGCGGGCTGAAAGCCATTGCCGTGGGCAACGTTGGCACGCCCATCCTGGATGCGCTCCGGGATCCGGTGGAATACGACGTCCTGGCTGTGGAGCTTTCGAGTTTCCAGCTGCACTGGTCCGAGTCGATCTCGCCGGTAGCCAGCGTCTGCCTGAACGTTGCCGAGGACCACGTTGACTGGCACGGATCCTACGATTCGTACCTGGCGGACAAGGCCAAGGTCTACGAACGCACCCAGAAGGCCTGCCTCTACAACGCGGAGCAGATCGAAACAGAGCGCATGGTGGAAAACGCCGACGTGGTGGAAGGATGCCGCGCCGTTGGTTTCACCACCGTCACCCCTGCCGTCAGCATGCTCGGAGTTGTGGAAGGGCTCCTGGTGGACCGGGCGTTCATCGAAGAGCGCCGGGACAGCGCAGCGGAACTCGCCTCAATGACGGACCTTGGTGCACTGGCGCCGCGGCACATGGTGGCCAACGCCCTGGCGGCAGCAGGACTGGTGCGCGCCTACGGCATCGAGCCCAAGGCGGTCCGGCAGGGAATCCAGGACTACGTGCCGGGGGACCACCGCATCCAGCCGGTGGCACGCCACAACGGCGTCCTGTGGATTAATGACTCCAAAGCCACCAACCCGCACGCGGCATCGGCCTCCCTGGCCGCCTTCAGCAACGTCATCTGGATCGCCGGCGGCCTCTCCAAAGGCGTGACCTACGACGACCTGGTGCGGGAACACGCCCCCCGGCTCAAGGCCGTGGTGCTCATCGGAGCTGATTCCTCCGCACTGGCCGACGCCCTCCGGCGACACGCGCCCGATGTCCCCGTGATCGGGACGGCCCCGGGTGAAACTGAACAGGTGCAGACTGCTGCAACAGACGGCACTGAGGCCGGTTCTCCCGACGCCGGGAAAACCGTCATGTCCCGTGCAGTTGCGTCAGCAGCCCAGCTGGCCGCATCCGGCGATACTGTGCTGATGGCTCCGGCAGCTGCTTCCATGGATCAGTTCTCTTCCTACGCTCACCGTGGTGACACTTTCATCGAAGCTGTCCGCGAGCTGGTGGAAGGGCAGGCCCAGACCGGCGAGGAGTAACAATGGTCAGCACGCCCACACGCCCGCCAGCCCGGAAGCAGGCAGGCAAGCCGCGTCCCGGCTCCTCCGCATCACCGCTCCGGCCACCTGCCGCCGCCGGCACCAGGCTGCGCGCCGCCTACCGGAAGTTCTGGTCGGCGCTTGAAGGGACCGGAACGTCCAGGAACGGCTCCACCTACTACCTCATCCTGGGCTCCACCCTGGCACTGACGGCCATCGGCATCATGATGGTCCTCTCCGCCTCGAGCGTGGAATCGATCGCCGCCGGCAAGTCGCCGTACGGGGATGCGCTGAAACAGGGCATGTTCGCCGCCATCGGCATCTTCACCATGTTCGTGCTGTCCCGCATCAACGTGGTCTGGCTCAAGCGGCTTGCCTGGCCCGCCGTCATCGCCGCCGTCGTCCTCCTTGGACTCGTCCAGCTGGTCGGCGCGGAAGTCAACGGCAACAAGAACTGGATCGACCTCGGCGGTATCACCTTCCAGCCGTCCGAAGCATCAAAGCTCGCACTCGCGCTCTGGATGGCCACCGTCCTGGCCCGGAAGGGAAAGCTGCTCAGCCGGTGGCAGCACGTCGCGGTCCCCGCCGTTCCGATGGCCATCATCATCGTTGGCCTGGTCCTGGTGGGAAACGACCTCGGAACCGCCATGATCATCATGATGGTCACGGCTGCCGCACTCTTCTTCGCCGGGGCGCCTCTCTATCTCTTCGGCATTGCCGGCCTTGCCGCAGCCGCAGGGACGGCTGTCATGGCCGTCACCAGCTCCAACCGCATGTGCCGCATCACCTCATGGTGGACCGGGCAGTCCTGTGCCGACGGCATCGACGCCAACTACCAGGCCACGAACGGCCTCTACGGCCTTGCCTCCGGAGGATGGTTCGGGGTGGGGCTGGGACAAAGCCGGCAAAAGTACAGCTGGATCCCCGAAGCCCACAACGACTTCATCTTCGCCATCATCGGCGAGGAACTCGGACTGGTGGGGACCGTCGTCGTCCTGATCCTCTTCGCCATCCTGGGAGCCGCCATCTACCGCGTGGTAGTGGCTCAGGAGGACATGTTCCACCGTGTCCTCGCCGGCACCATCATGGTGTGGCTGCTGGGCCAGGCAACCGTGAACATGTCCGTGGTGACCGGCCTGATGCCCGTCATCGGCGTCCCGCTGCCCTTCATCTCCTACGGCGGCTCGGCGCTGCTGATGTCGCTCTGCGCCATCGGGGTTGTGCTTTCCCTGGCCAGGGAACAGATGGCCCCGGCCATCCGGCCCAAACGGATGCTCAAGTTCAAGGCCAAGCCGGCGCGGAAAAACGCGGACCGGAAGAAAACTGCAAGAAAGCGTACCTAGCCCTCCATGACCACCAATACCCCGTCCATCGTCCTGGCCGGCGGCGGCACTGCCGGACACATCAGCCCGCTGCTCGCCATCGCCGCGGCACTCCGGGAAGCCTCCCCGGAAGCCGCCATCCTCGCCGTCGGCACGCCGTCCGGCATGGAAACCAGGCTGGTTCCCGCCGCAGGGGTGGAACTGGCCACCATCGACCGGGTGCCGTTCCCGCGGCGGCCTTCCGCGGACCTGCTGCGCCTCCCTGCCAGGCTGGCCGGGGCCGTACGCCAGGCCGGAGCAATCCTGGATACAGCAGGCGCTGATGTCCTGGTGGGAGTTGGCGGCTATGTTTGCACGCCCATGTACCTTGCCGCGCGCAAACGCCGGATTCCCATCGTGATCCACGAGGCCAACGCGCGTCCGGGACTCGCGAACAGGGTGGGAGCCCTGATGACCCGCCGCGTCGCCGTGGCGTTCGCCAACACTCCGCTCCGCCACGCCCGGCACGTTGGAATGCCCATGCGCACCGAAATCTCAGGCCTGGACAGGGCAGCCGCGCGCACCGCCGCCCGCGCTGCCCTCGGCCTGGACCCGGTCCAGCCTGCGCTGATCGTCACCGGAGGGTCCTCCGGCGCCCAGAGCATCAACCGCACCATTGCCGCCGCTGTTGAACGGCTGTCGGCGGCAGGCATCCAGACCCTGCACATCACCGGACGCGGCAAGGCTGTCATGGACAGCGACGGCCGGCCGCTTGCCGCAAAGGACTACCGCCAGGTGGAGTACGTGGACGGTATGGAGCTTGCCTACGCCGCCGCGGATGTGCTCCTGGCCCGCTCCGGGGCGGCCACCGTCTGCGAGGTCGCCGCCGTCGGCGTCCCCGCCGTGCTGGTGCCGCTGCCCATAGGCAATGGCGAGCAGGCCCTGAACGCTGCCGGACTGGTGGCCGCGGGCGGTGCGCTGCTGGTGAATGACCGCGATTTCACCCCCGAATGGGTGGACCGGGAACTGATCCCGCTCATCACGGACCAGCCGCGGCTCGCAGCCATGGCCAGCAGTTCCTACCGGCTTGGCATCCGAAACGCCGATCAGCGCATGGCTGACCTCATCCTGGAAGCAGCAGCATCATGAACCACGCCACCATTCCCAGCCTCGAGTCGCTGGGCCGCGTCCACTTTGTGGGAATCGGAGGCGTCGGCATGTCCGCCGTTGCCAGGATCATGGTTGCCCGCGGCGTTCCGGTCAGCGGCTCCGACGCGAAAGACCTGCCGGTGATGGCCGACCTCGCCGCCGCGGGTGCCCGCATCGCGGTGGGATACGCCTCCGCCAACCTGGGAGATGCCCAGACAGTCGTGGCCGGATCCGCCATCCGCACCGACAACCCGGAGCTGGTGGCCGCCAGGGAGGCAGGACTGCCCGTGCTGCACCGGTCCGAGGCGCTGGCCGCCACCATGGGCGGCGACACGGTGGTCACGGTGGCTGGCACCCACGGTAAGTCCACCACCACGTCCATGGTGACGGTCCTGCTGCAGGGCGCCGGGCTGGACCCTTCATTCGCCATCGGCGCCAATGTTCCCGCGCTCGGCGTCAACGCAGCGCACGGCAGTTCCGGAATCTTCGTGGCCGAGGCCGACGAATCCGACGGCTCCTTCCTCAACTACCGGCCCAGGATCGCCGTGGTGACCAACGTTGAACCGGACCACCTGGACCACTACGGCACGGCCGAGGCTGTGTACGAGTCCTTTGACCGGTTCACCGCGCTGCTTCCCGCGGACGGCGTGCTGGTTGCCTGCGCGGACGACGCCGGCGCGCTGGCCCTCGCTGAAAGAACACGGACCAGGGGCAACACGCGCGTGGTGCTGTACGGAACCACCGAGGGGGCGGACCTCGTGCTGCACGACGGCGGTCCCGGCGACGTCGCGGTCTCCACGGCTTCCGGACGTTTCCCGCTGGCCCTTCAGGTGCCCGGACGGCACAACGCACTGAACGCCGCGGCCGCGTTCGCCGTCGCGCTTGAACTTGGCGTCGACCCCGCAGCGGCCGCAGCCGCCCTGGCGCACTTCTCCGGCGCCTCCCGGCGCTTCGAGCTCAAAGGCGAGGCCCGCGGAGTCCGCGTGTTCGATGACTACGCCCACCACCCGACCGAAGTCCGGGCCGCCCTCGCCGCTGCCCGTTCGGTCGCCGGCGCACACAAGGTGCACGTCCTCTTCCAGCCCCACCTGTTCTCCCGCACCCGCGAGTTCGCGCAGGAGTTTGCCGAGGCGCTCAACCTCGCCGACACCGCCCTGGTGCTGGATATCTATCCCGCCCGTGAGGATCCCATTCCGGGAGTGACCAGCCAGCTCATTGCCGACCACCTGGACAGCGGGGGACGCCTGGTGGATGCCGGTGACGCCGTCTCCGCACTGACGGCCGCTGCCGCGGACGGGGACATTGTGCTGACAGCCGGCGCCGGCGACGTCACGGCGTACGGGCCGCGGATCGTCGAGGCCCTGCGTGGCTAGCACCCGCCGCCCCACGTACACCTCCACCGGCCGCCCGGCCCGCTCCGGCGGCGCAGGCGGCAGCGATGGAAATACCGGCAACGGTGGAAAGGCCGGACCCGCGGCCGACGACGTCATCTCGGCCTCCCGGAGCGTTCCGGAGCCCGGGCCCGAAGGGGGCGGCAAGGGTACGGATCCGGCAAAACCGAAACGGGCCGGCATTCCAGGCCTGGGCAGGGGCCGGAAGGCGGAACCGTCCGCGGCAGCCGCCGGGAACGTGGTGGTTTTTCCCGAGCCCAAAGGGAAGCGCCGCAAACGGAATATCCTTGCTGTCGCCGGAACGCTCATCGCCCTCGTGGCCGGCCTCCTGGCGGTGGCCACCTTCTCGCCGGTCCTGGCCGTTGACACCATCTCCGTTTCCGGGACGCGCCTGCTGACGCCTGCCCAGGTGGAAACCGCGCTTGAGCCCCTGCGGGGAAAACCGCTGCCGCAAATCAGCGACGACGAGGTGGCGAGGCTGCTGGAGCCCCTGGTCCAGGTTAAGTCGGTCTCCGCGGAAGCCCGGCCGCCCTCAGGGCTGGCCGTGGCAGTGCGGGAACGGGTGCCGGTGGCACTGGTCAAGCAGGGGGAGCAGTACCAGCTCGTGGACGTCGAAGGAGTCCAGCTGGCGGCCACCGCCGATCCCGCGTCCGTCTCCCTGCCCGTCATCGACGGCGGTGCGGGAGCCATCGGGCAGGATCTCTTCCGCGCGACGGCCGCTGTCCTGGGCGCCCTGCCCGCCGACGTCCTCGCCAGGCTTTCCAACGCCTCCGCCCAGTCGGTGGACGCGGTGGAACTCAAGCTCGTGGACGGCCAGACCATCATCTGGGGCAACGCGGGGGAGAAGGAGCTCAAGGCCAAAGTCCTGGCGGCGCTCCTGAAGGTTCCCGCCGATCCCAAGAACCCCGTCAAGGTTTACGACGTCAGCGTGCCCCGGCACCCGGTGACGCGCTGACGGTTTATTTCCGGTATTAATCCGACACGCGGAGCCGGTTATTGAATGTGGCCAGCAGAGGAAATACCGTCACAGACATGAGTTACTTGACATAACTATAACCTTCAACTCGAAGGTTAAGGTTACTGGCTTCAAGCTCTCCATCAGTTTTCGCAATAAGACACGAACAAGGGACACGTAACGTGGCAGCTCCGCAGAATTACTTGGCCGTCATCAAAGTCGTCGGCATCGGCGGCGGTGGCGTGAACGCAGTCAACCGCATGATCGAGGTCGGCCTCCGAGGTGTTGAATTCATCGCCATCAATACCGACGCCCAGGCCCTGCTCATGAGCGACGCGGACGTGAAGCTCGACGTCGGACGCGAGCTGACCCGCGGGCTCGGCGCAGGCGCCAACCCGGAGGTGGGCAAGCAGGCCGCCGAGGACCACGCCGACGAGATCGAAGAAGTGCTCCGCGGCGCGGACATGGTCTTCGTCACGGCCGGCGAAGGCGGTGGCACCGGCACCGGCGGCGCTCCCGTCGTCGCCCGCATTGCCCGTTCGCTGGGTGCACTGACCATCGGCGTGGTCACCCGTCCCTTCACCTTCGAGGGCCGCCGCCGCGCCGGGTCCGCAGAGGCCGGCATCGACGCCCTCCGGGACGAGGTGGACACCCTCATCGTCATCCCCAACGACCGGCTCCTGTCCATCAGCGACCGCAACGTGTCGGTCCTGGACGCCTTCCGCTCAGCAGACCAGGTGCTCCTCTCGGGCGTCCAGGGCATCACGGACCTCATCACCACCCCGGGCCTGATCAACCTTGACTTCGCCGATGTGAAGTCCGTCATGCAGGGTGCAGGCTCCGCGCTGATGGGCATCGGCTCTGCCCGTGGTGAAGACCGCGCCGTCAAGGCAGCCGAGCTGGCCATCGCATCGCCGCTGCTGGAAGCGTCCATCGACGGCGCCCATGGCGTTTTGCTGTCCATCCAGGGCGGTTCTGACCTTGGCCTCTTTGAGATCAATGAAGCCGCGCGCCTGGTCCAGGAAGTCGCCCACCCTGAGGCGAACATCATCTTCGGTGCCGTGATCGACGACGCCCTCGGTGACGAGGCCCGCGTAACGGTCATTGCTGCCGGCTTCGACGACGTCAAGGCCACCTCGCCGTCCATGGACCAGTCGCAGCCCCAGGTTGCTCCCCAGCGGCCCGCAGCTCCGGCAGCGGCCCCCGCGCCGTCGCAGGCTCCCTCCGCCGGAAACCACCAGGTGCACGTCCAGCCGGTCCACGCAGGTGTCGGGGCAGCAGGCCTCAGCAACTGGGGGCAGCAGCGCCCCTCGGCCGTTCCGGCCGATTCCGGCTTCGACGTTGACCTTCCCTCCGTCGTGGAACCGGACCTCACCGGCAGCCGCTCGGATGACCTGGATGTCCCCGACTTCCTGAAATAGGCCGCGGGTTGTTCCATTGGCGGGCCGAGATCCTTCCCGGGGTCTCGGCCGCTTTTACTGACAGCGGTGCGGGGAATCTCGCCCTGCACGTGGGCGACGACGCCGGCGCCGTGCAGCGGCGGCGCGAACAGCTCGAAGCCGCGGCGGGAATCGAACCCCGCAGCCTCCGGTTCATGAACCAGGTGCACGGCACCACGGTGGCCGTGATGGACAGGGGCAGCGGAACGCCGGAAGCAGATGCGATGGTTTCGCGTTCCCAGCCGCTGGCTGTCATGGTGGCTGACTGCATCCCGCTCCTGCTGGCGGGAACGTCCGCTGACGGCCACGTCCTGGCCGCCGTCCACGCCGGGCGGCCCGGCGTGGCCAACGGGGTCATCCCGTCCGCCGTGGACACTATGAGATCGCTCGGCGCGGCGGACATCCGCGCCTGGCTCGGTCCGTCCATTTGCGGCAGGTGCTACGAGGTGCCGCCTGCGCTGCGGGACGAGGTGGCCGCGGCGGTGCCCGCCACCTGGTCCACCACCTCCTGGGGAACCCCGGCGCTGGATCTTCCGGCCGGCGCCCGCAGCCAGCTGGAAAACGCCGGGGTCGGCGTTGAATACGCCGGTCCCTGCACCCTGGAAACGGCTTCCCTCTACTCCTACCGCCGCGACTCCGGCACCGGCCGTTTCGCCGGCCTTGTCTGGTGCCATGACTGACCCCGCACTGAACGACGGCGGTGCCGGCGCAGGCGATCCGCGCACCGCCGAGCTTGCCGGGCGGCTCGAAGCAGTCCGGCGCCGGATAGGCGTGGCCGCGGCTGCGGCCGGCAGGGAAGACAGGCTGCCGACCCTGATCGTGGTCACCAAGTTCCATCCCGTGGAGGACATCCGGCGCCTCGCGGCCCTGGGAGTGACCGACGTCGGGGAAAACAGGGACCAGGAGGCTGCGGGGAAAGCGGAAATCCTGGCCGAGTGCGGGCTGACCTGGCACTTCGTGGGCCAGCTGCAGACGAAGAAAGCCAAATCGGTGGTCCGCTACGCGTCCGCCGTGCACTCGGTGGACCGGCCCCAACTCGTGGATGCCCTGGCGAAGGCGGCGCACAACGAGCGCGCCGCGGCGGGGCGTGCGCCACTGGACTGCTTCATCCAGGTCAACCTTGAAGACCATGCCGACGCCGGTGCGCACCGGGGAGGTGCCGCGCCCGGTGACGTGTTGCTCCTGGCGGACAGGATTGCCGAAGCCGAAGGCCTGCGGCTGGCGGGCGTGATGGCAGTGGCGCCCTTGGGCGCCCCACCCGAGCGCGCCTTCGAAAAGCTGGCCGGAGTCTCAGCGCGGCTCGTGGCGCAGCACCCAGGCGCTGCCGCCATTTCCGCCGGCATGAGCCAGGACCTTGAGGCAGCCATCGCGTTCGGGGCGACACACCTGCGAATCGGTTCCGATATTCTCGGATCGCGTCCCGCCGTGGGGTAGCGTCGGAGCTATTGCAAGTGATGGGCGGGGGACTTCAATGCTGTCAAGTCATTGGGCGGCCCGCTTACGGGACACGATTAGGAGTCGACCATGGCCGGCGCTCTGCGCAAGACAATGATCTATCTTGGGCTCGCCGACGGCGATGAGCATTACGAGTCCGAGCAACAGACAACACGTAAGGATGAGGACGAAACTATGGAAGCTGACCGCGAGGAACGCCGTGCACCTGCACCCGTCCGTGAGGTCAGCCGCGAAACGTCCTACACCCCCGAAGAGGAATACCGCGCCCCAGTGACCCCCATCAAGCGTGCGGCGTCGAGCCGCGAAGAGACCAGCGGGCTCCGCCAGATCACCACCATCCACCCGCGCTCCTACAACGATGCCAAGCTCATCGGTGAGAGCTTCCGGGACGGCATCCCGGTGATCATGAACGTCACGGACATGGGTGAGGCCGACGCCAAGCGCCTGGTGGACTTCTCCGCCGGCCTGGTCTTCGGACTCCGCGGAAGCATCGAGCGGGTGACCAACAAGGTCTTCCTGCTGTCGCCGTCGTACGTTGAGGTCATCGGTGACGACAAGAAAATCAGCGAAACGCAGGCCAGCTTCTTCAACCAAAGCTGACCCTCGGGCAGTACACGGATGCCAGGCAGGGACACCTGTCTGGCATCTGTGTTGAAATAGACGGGACACATCGGCAGGAAGCCGCGGTACACAGATGAACATGGAGATATGAGTTAAGTCATGGGAATTGCTTTCGGACTTGTCTATCTCGCGCTGCTCCTGTTCTTCGTTGCCCTGATCATCCGCCTGGTCTTTGACTGGGTGCAGATGTTCGCCCGGGAATGGCGTCCGCGGGGCGTCGCCCTGGTGGCCGCCCACGCTGTGTACTCCATCACCGATCCGCCACTGAAGGTACTGCGCCGGGTGATCCCGCCCCTGCGGCTTGGCGGCATCTCCCTGGACCTGGGCTTCCTGGTTCTGTTCATCGCCGTCAGCATTGCGATGGGAATCACAAGGGGCCTGGCCTGATTTACCCCGTATAGACCTAGCAGCACAGGGTGGACCCGTCCGGGAACAGCTACTGTGAAGCGAAGAAAACTCACGTTTGACACCGCAGTGTTGAATTAGAGTAACCAGACCAAATTTAGGTACCGTAGTTTTGACGGCCGGAAGGCCTACTGACTAACTAGACCAGTGAGGTGACCAGATGGCTTTGACGCCAGAAGACGTTGTCAACAAGCGCTTTCAGCCGACCAAGTTCCGCGAAGGGTACGACCAGGACGAAGTTGATGACTTCCTGGACGAGATCGTCGTTGAACTCCGCCGCCTGAACCAGGAGAACGACGAACTTCGCAAGAAGCTCGCCGAAGCCGGTTCCAGCGTTCCGGCCAGCTCGGCCGCTGCCCCCGTTGTGGAGAAGGTTCCCGCGCCCGTCAAGGCCGACAAGGATGAGGCACGCGAGAAGGCGGAAGCCGAAGCCAAGGCTGCCGAAGCCAGCAAGAAGAAGGACGTCCAGCCTGCCGCCGCTGCAGCCCCTGCAGCAGCTGCCGCCGTCGCCACGCCTTCCGCCGAGTCCGCAGCCGGCCTCCTGGCCATGGCCCAGCAGATGCACGACCGCCACGTGGCCGACGGCCAGGCCCAGAAGGACAAGATCATCGCCGAGGCGCAGATCGAAGCCAGCAGCCTGGTCAACGATGCACAGGAGAAGTCCCGCAAGATCCTGGGCGCCCTCGAGCAGCAGCGTTCGGTCCTGGAGCGCAAGGTGGAGCAGCTCCGCGGCTTCGAGCGCGACTACCGTTCGCGCCTGAAGGCCTACATCGAAGGCCAGCTGCGCGACCTGGACGCCCGCGGTTCCGTGGCTACGCCGGAAGTCAGCGAAGCCAACTAGTCCGTCAAAGCACGTATTCTGAAAGCCGGTGGCTGAGGATTCCTCGGCCGCCGGCTTTTGGCATTGCCACCTGTTGTACGAATGAAAGCACCATGACTGACGAACTTGCCGCGGATCCCGCACGCCCTGTCCCACCCGCACCGCGCCCGCGCCGGGCCGTGCTGCTCTCCGTCTTCGCCGGGTTCGCCCTCTTTGCCTACGTCCTGGACCAGCTCACCAAGCTCTGGGTTACCTCCAGCATGGTGGAGGGCGAACGGATCCCCGTGTTCCCGCCGCTCCTGCACTGGTACTTCATCCGAAATTCGGGCGCGGCCTTTTCCATCGGGGAAAACGTCACCTGGGTGTTTTCGATCATCATGGCCGCGGTGTCCGTGGCCATTCTCTTCCAGGTCCGCAAGCTCGGCTCGGTCTGGTGGTCCCTGGCGCTGGGCCTGCTCCTGGGTGGAGCGCTCGGCAACCTGACCGACCGGCTGTTCCGCGAACCGTCCTTCGGCATGGGCCATGTGGTGGACTTCATCCAGCTCCCCAATTTTGCCATTTTCAACATCGCGGACTCAGCGGTGGTGTCCGCCGTCGCCATCATCTGCATCCTGACGCTGCGCGGTATTACCCTCGATGGAAGCAGGCTGACCCCTGAACGCAAGGACAAGTCCGGCGATGCCTGAAGCAATGCCTGAACAGATTATCGTTGCCGACGAATACGGGGGAACCCGTGCGGACGCCGGGCTCGCGGCCCTCCTGGGCATCTCGCGGTCCCTTGCCGCGTCCCTCCTTGCGGAGGGGCATGTGGAGAGCAAGGGCAAGCCCCTGGGCAAGTCGGCAAAGCTGGTGGCGGGCGATGTCCTCAAGGTCAGCATGCCGGAGCGGCGTGACCCGCTGGAAGTCGTGGAGGAAGTTGTGGAAGGCCTGAAGATCCTGCTCGACGACGAGGATTTCGTCGTCGTCGACAAGCCGGTCGGTGTTGCCGCGCACCCCTCACCGGGATGGGTGGGGCCCACGGTGGTGGGAGGGCTCGCAGGGGCCGGCTACCGCATCTCCACCTCCGGGTCGCCGGAGCGGGCAGGAATCGTGCACCGGCTGGACGTCGGGACATCCGGCGTGATGGTGGTGGCAAAGTCCGAGCGTGCCTACACGGCCCTGAAGAGGGCCTTTAAGGAGCGGACGGTGGACAAGGTCTACCACGCGGTGGTGCAGGGCTTGCCTGACCCCCTGGCGGGTACCATCGATGCGCCCATCGGCCGGCATCCTGGGCATGACTGGCGCTTCGCTGTGATCGAGGACGGACGCCCGTCCGTCACGCACTACGAAGTGATTGAAGCGTTCGGCAAGGCCAGCCTGGTGGAAGTCCACCTGGAAACGGGCCGCACCCACCAGATCCGCGTCCACTTTTCCGCGCTCCGGCATCCCTGTGCCGGAGATCTCACGTACGGCGCCGACCCGCGGCTGGCCGCCACCCTCGGCCTGACCCGGCAGTGGCTGCACGCCCGCGAACTGGGGTTCGACCACCCGGTGACGGGGGAACGCGTCCGGGTCACCAGCGACTACCCGCAGGACCTGGCCTATGCCCTGGAAGTCCTCGGGTCCGGGCAGGCCTAGCGCTTTCGCCGCCTGTCCGGCGCATAGAATAGTGCGGTGACTTCCAGCAATGACTCGTTTGTCCATCTCCACAACCACACCGAGTACTCGATGCTGGACGGCGCCGCCAGGCTCGGTGAGCTGTTCGACGAGACCGAGCGGCTGGGGATGCCCGCACTCGCAACCACCGACCACGGCTACCTCTTCGGTGCCTTCGACTTCTGGAAGAAGGCCACCGACAAGGGGATCAAACCGATCATCGGCGTCGAAGCCTATGTGACTCCGGGAACGGCCCGCGGCGACAAGAGCCGCGTGCGGTGGGGCGAAGAGCACCAGCGCAAGGACGACATCTCCGGCGGCGGTTCCTACACCCACATGACCCTGCTCAGCTACAACAATGTGGGCATGCGGAACCTGTTCCGGGCGTCCTCCATCGCTTCGCTGGACGCCGTGTTCGGCAAATGGCCACGCCTGGACCGGGAACTGCTCAACACCTACTCCGAGGGATTGATCGCCACCACGGGCTGCCCCTCCGGGGAGATCCAGACCCGGCTGCGGCTGGGCCAGTACCGTGAAGCGCTGGAAGCCGCCGCGGAGTTCAGGGACATCTTCGGGGCCGAGAACTACTTCTGCGAGCTCATGGACCACGGGCTGGACATCGAGCGGCGCGTCACCGGCGACCTGCTGCGGCTTGCGAAGGACCTGAACCTTCCCCTGGTGGCCACCAACGACCTCCACTACACCCACGAGCACGACGCGAAGGCCCACGAGGCGCTCCTGGCCATCCAGTCCGGGTCCACCCTCCTGGAGCCCACTTACGACAACGGCGGTTCACGCTTCGCCTTCTCCGGCAGCGGCTATTACCTGAAGTCCCCGCAGGAAATGCGCGAACTGTTCCGCGACCACCCGGACGCCTGCGACAACACGCTCCTCATCGCCGAGCGCTGCGAGGTCTCCTTCAATACCGGCGCCAACTACATGCCGCGTTTCCCCTGCCCGCCTGGGGAGGACGAAACGTCCTGGCTGGTGAAAGAGGTTGCCAAGGGTCTCGAGTACCGCTATCCGGGCGGTGTCCCCGATGACGTCCGTGCCCAGGCGGACTACGAGCTGGGCGTCATCACCTCGATGGGTTTCCCGGGGTACTTCCTGGTGGTGGCGGACTTCATCAACTGGGCCAAGAACAACGGCATCCGCGTAGGCCCGGGCCGTGGTTCCGGCGCCGGTTCCATGGTGGCGTACGCCATGCGCATCACGGACCTCGACCCGCTGCGCCACGGCCTGATCTTTGAACGGTTCCTGAACCCGGACCGCGTTTCCATGCCCGACTTCGACGTCGACTTCGATGACCGGCGACGGTCCGAGGTCATCGATTACGTGACCCGGAAGTACGGCGACGAGCGCGTGGCCATGATCGTCACGTACGGCACCATCAAGACCAAGCAGGCGCTGAAGGACTCCTCCCGCGTGCTGGGCTACCCGTTCAGCATGGGCGAGCAGCTGACCAAGGCGCTCCCGCCGGCCGTGATGGCCAAGGACATTCCGCTGGCGGACATCCAGAATCCGGAAGCCAAGCGCTACGGCGAGGCGGGCGACTTCCGCCAGCTGATCAGCACCGACCCGGAGGCTGCCAAAGTCTTCGAGACGGCCCTGGGCATCGAGGGCCTGAAGCGGCAGTGGGGCGTCCACGCCGCCGGCGTCATCATGTCCTCGGACCCGATCATCGACGTCATCCCCATCATGCGCCGCATCCAGGACGGCCAGGTCATCACCCAGTTCGACTACCCCACGTGCGAGGGCCTGGGGCTGATCAAGATGGACTTCCTGGGCCTGCGGAACCTGACGATCATTTCCGACGCCCTGGAAAACATCAAGATGAACCGCGGCATCGACCTCGACCTTGAGTCCCTGGAACTGGATGACGCCCCGTCCTACGAGCTCCTGGCCCGCGGCGACACCCTGGGCGTGTTCCAGCTCGACGGCGGGCCCATGCGGTCCCTGCTCAAGCTGATGAAGCCTGACAACTTCGAAGACATTTCCGCCGTCCTTGCCTTGTACCGTCCCGGGCCAATGGGCGCCAACGCGCACACGGACTACGCGCTCCGCAAGAACGGGATCCAGGAAGTCATCCCGATCCACCCCGAGCTGAAGGAACCGCTCGCGGAGATCCTCGGCGGAACCTACGGCCTGATCGTGTACCAGGAGCAGGTCATGGCGGTGGCGCAGAAGCTGGCCGGCTACTCGCTGGGCCAGGCGGACATCCTCCGCCGCGCCATGGGCAAGAAAAAGAAATCGGAGCTGGACAAGCAGTTCGCCGGGTTCTCCCAGGGCATGCAGGACAACGGCTACTCTATGGAGGCCGTCAAGACCCTGTGGGACATCCTGCTTCCCTTCTCCGACTACGCGTTCAACAAGGCACACTCCGCCGCGTACGGCGTGATCTCCTACTGGACCGCGTACCTCAAGGCCCACTACGCGCCGGAATACATGGCCGCGCTGCTGACGTCGGTGGGGGATGACAAGGACAAGTCGGCGATCTACCTCAACGAGTGCCGCCGCATGGGCATCACCGTGCTGCCGCCGGACGTCAATGAGTCCGCACTGAACTTCACCCCCGTGGGCAACGACATCCGCTTCGGCATGGGCGCCATCCGCAACGTCGGCGTGAACGTGGTGGAGGCCATGGTGGCCGCCCGCGAGAGCGAGGGCGCGTATACGTCCTTCAAGGATTACCTGATGAAGGTCCCTGCCGTGGTCTGCAACAAGCGGACCATCGAATCACTGATCAAGTCCGGCGCCTTCGATTCGCTGGGGCACCACCGCCGGGCCCTGGCCATGATCCATGAAGAGGCCATCGACTCCGTCATCACCCTCAAGCGGAACGAGGCGATCGGACAGTTCGATCTCTTCGCCGGGTTCGACGAAGCCGAATCCGAGTCATCCCTGAGTATCGAGATCCCCGACCTGCCGGAGTGGGAGAAGAAGGACAAGCTTTCCTTCGAGCGGGACATGCTCGGACTGTACGTCTCGGACCATCCGCTGCAGGGCCTGGAGGGACTGCTCAGCCAGCACGCGGAGATGAGCATCACCTCCGTCCTCGGCGAGGACGGGCCGCAGGACGGCGCCATCATCACTATTGCGGGCATGATCACCTCGCTGAGCCGGCGCATTGCCAAAGCCAGCGGCAACGCGTACGCCCGGGCCGAAGTGGAGGACCTTGGCGGTTCCATGGAAGTCATGTTCTTCGGCCAGGTCTACGGACCCATCGCCTCTGTCCTCGCGGAGGACCTGATCGTGGTGGTCAAGGGGCGCCTCCAGAAACGGGACGACGGTGCCATCACCCTGAACTGCATGGAGCTGTCCGTTCCGGACCTCAGCGAGGGGCTCAACGGGCCGCTGGTGATCACCATGCCCACCTACAAAGCCACCGAGGCTGTGGTCACCGAGCTGGGCGACGTCCTCCGCACGCACCGCGGCAACTCCGAGGTGCGCCTGCACCTGCAGGGCGATACGCGGACGGAAGTCATGGGACTGCCGGTCCACCTCCGCGTGAACCCCAGCCCGTCACTGTTCGGCGACCTCAAAGTGCTGCTCGGCCCTGCCTGCCTGGACGCCTAAGCGGCCTCCTGACGAGAGGACGACGAGGGAAGGACGACGACGGGAGGCGCGTCCCGTCGTCGTCCGCGGGTGGTGGGGGACTGCTAGATCTCGTAGTCCAGCGGGACGGGCTGGCCGTACGCGCCGCCGTGGTACAGCAGCGGTGAGCCGTCGCCGCCCACCTGGCCGTCCACCACCTGGACCACCACCACGGCGTTGTTCTCGAAGGACAGCCGCATCTGCACTTCGCCGATCAGCCAGCCCGCTACGTCCTTCAGGATGGGCACCCCGTGCGGACCGGTTTCCCAATGGTCGCCCTCAAAACGGTTGCCTGCCCCCGCGAACCGGTCGGCCAGCTGCATGTTCTCGAGGCCCAGCATGTGGACCCCCAGGTAGGCGGTGTTGGCGACAGCAGGCCACGACCGGGAGCTGCGGGCCATGTTGAACGTGAAGCGCGGCGGCTGTGCGGACAACGAGGCCACGGAGGTGGCGGTGAAGCCGTAGGGCTGGTCCTGGTAGTTCACCGTGATGATGGCGACACCGGCGGCGTGGCGCCGGAACATCTCCCTGAACGTCCGCTCGAACGGAACGTCATTAGTTGTCACGGAAACTCCTGGTGGCTGGAAGGCGGGTACGTGTGCTTTCCTTCAAGGGTATGGCTCTGCCGCCCCGGCAGTGAACTCCCGGAAAGGCCCGGATCCGGCGATGAACGCCGCGGACATTTGTTAAGGTTTGTTGCATGACGAAAGCCATCCGCCGCATACGCCCGCGGCTGCCCTGGGCGATGCTGGTGATCCCGGCTGCGGCGGGTGTCCCGCTGGGCATCCTTTGGTGGCTCCTGGCGCCCGGGGGCCTGAACCTGGTCACCAGGGACCCGGCCTTCGGCAGCGGCACCAACCCGAATGTCTGGCTGCCGCGGGACCTGACGCTGGCAGGACTGCTGGTGCTTGCCGGATGCCTCCTGGCCGTTGTCCTGGCAGACAGGAAACGGGCGGATCCGCAGGCGGACCTGGTGGCGGGCCTGGCGGGAGCCCTGTGCGGTGCAGCCCTGGCGTGGCAAACGGGGCTGCTGGCAGCGCAGCTGTGGGCGCCTGCAGTTGATGCCTCAGCCAACGCCAGCATTGCCTTTTCGCTCCGCGCCTGGCCGGTGCTGCTCCTGTGGCCCGCTGCCACGGCCGTCTCGGTTTTCGTGTTGGAGCTTCTCGATCTCATGAGCCGGAAGCCGGCGGCGGACCACGGGAGTCGCCGGACGCAGTGGCAGGGCCAGTAAAATAGGCCAGTGACCATTTCTTCGGAGAACTCCGCCAGCCCAGCCGCCACCGCCGTGGACTTCCGCACCGTTGACCTGCGTGGCCAAAGCCTTACCCTCGCCGGACTCCGGGCCGCCGTGCCGCGGGCCCAGGGCCAGACCGTGGCCGACGCCGAGGAGAAGGTCCAGGACATCATTTCGGCTGTCCGGCAGGGAGGATTCGCGGCGCTGGGCGAACTCGCCCGGCGTTTTGACGGCGTGGCGCAGGACCACCCGCTGGTTCCCGCGGAGGCCCTGGCGTCCGCTCTGGAGGAGCTGGAGCCGTCAGTCCGCGGCGCGCTTGAGGAGTCCATCAGCCGGGCCCGCCGGTTCGCTGACGGCCAGCGTCCGCGCAATATCGAGGTGCAGCTCGGCGACGGCGCAGTGGTGGCACAGAACTGGGTTCCGGTGTCGCGGGTGGGTCTTTACGTCCCGGGCGGCCTCGCCGTCTACCCCTCCTCCGTGATCATGAACGTCGTCCCGGCCCTGGCCGCGGGAGTCCAGTCCATCGCCCTGGCGTCCCCTCCGCAAAAGGAGTTCGGCGGGCTGCCCCACCCCACCATCCTTGCCGCTGCCGCGCTGCTGGGCATCACCGAGGTGTATGCCATCGGCGGCGCCCAGGCCGTCGCCGCGTTCGCCTACGGTGTCCCGGCAACCGAGGCGGGCCCGGCCCTGGAACCGGTGGACGTGGTGACCGGACCGGGCAACATCTTTGTTGCCACCGCCAAGCGTCTGGTCAAGGGCGTGGTGGGGATCGACTCCGAGGCGGGCACCACTGAAATCGCGATCCTCGCAGACTCCACGGCCCAGCCGCGCCTGGTGGCAGCCGACCTCATCAGCCAGGCCGAGCACGATCCCAAGGCAGCCTCCGTGCTGATTACGGACTCCGGGGACCTCGCCGCCGCCGTCCGTGCCGAGCTCGACCGGCAGGCCGCGGCCACCAGGCACTCCGCCCGCGTCCGCGAGGCGCTGTCCGGTCCGCAGTCCGGGGTGGTCCTGGTGGACAACCTTGAACAGGGCATTGCGGCGTGCGATGCCTACGCGGCAGAACACCTGGAGATCATGACGCAGGATGCCCCAGGGGTCGCCGCCAGGATCCGGAATGCCGGTGCCATCTTTGTGGGCGACTACAGCCCGGTCAGCCTGGGGGACTACTGTGCCGGATCCAACCACGTCCTGCCCACCAGCGGAACGGCTGCCTTCTCGTCGGGCCTGAACGTCACCACTTTCCTGCGGGCCATCCAGGTGGTGAACTACACCCGTGACGCGCTGGCGGAAGTCAGCGGCCACATTGTCAGCCTTTCCGGAGCCGAGGACCTTCCCGCGCACGGGGATGCGGTGACGGCCAGGTTCTCCTGACATCTGCCCGCAATGTCGACATGTAGTGGTGGCAACCACAACATGTAGTACTTACACGCTTGTTATTAGCCGGAGCGGAGACGTAAACTGGGATACGGCGCAGTTGCGCCTGCAGTTTTTCGCCGGCACAGATCCTGGGAGAGGGAGGCACAATGTACTGTCCGTTCTGCCGCAACCCCGATTCCCGGGTGGTGGACAGCCGCATGGCGGATGACGGCTCAGCCATCCGGCGCCGCCGCCAGTGCCCGGAGTGCGGACGCAGGTTCACCACCGTCGAAACCACCAGCCTTTCCGTGATCAAGCGCTCCGGCGTGGGCGAGCCCTTCAGCCGCAGCAAGGTGATCAACGGGGTACGCAAAGCCTGCCAGGGGCGTCCCGTTAGCGAGGACGACCTCGCACTGCTGGCGCAGGAAGTCGAGGAACAGATCCGTTCCTCCGGCGCCGCCGAAATC
Organism: Pseudarthrobacter sp. NCCP-2145; assembly: GCF_023708005.1. NCBI lineage: Bacteria > Bacillati > Actinomycetota > Actinomycetes > Micrococcales > Micrococcaceae > Pseudarthrobacter > Pseudarthrobacter sp. NCCP-2145. The sequence continues at coordinate 82,904 of NZ_BRCG01000020.1, forward strand.
GACGCCCACGAGGTGGGCCTGGTCATCCTCGGACCCCTGCAGAAGCTGGACAAGGTTGCCTACCTCCGCTTTGCGAGCGTCTACCAGGCCTTCGAATCCCTTGAGGATTTCGAGACTGCCATTGCCCTGCTCCGCCAGGAAGAACAGGACGCCCGGGGCGTTGCCGCGAAGGGCGCCAAGAGCTCCGAGAAGAGCCCCCTCTAAACTCCGGTGGCGGCAGCGGAGGGGAAGCCGAAGCCGCCACCGGCACTCTGTCCCGGCATGTTGCCCGACGGGAGAATGTGCCGCCTGCGGCGGAACTACCGAGCCGGCTGACGGACTCCTGCCACACTCCAGCGGAACCCCCGCGCCGCCGTCGACCCTTATGCCTGCCCTGGCGACGCCACTCCGGCGGCCGGCAGGAAAGGGCCCGCGACTCCCGTTTATCCCTTGTGGGCAGCAAGCCGCTCTCTAAGAGCACTAATTCTGCGGCTGGCGCCCTTGGCCGGTGCCGCCCCGGTCCGGGGCGGCACCAATCCCACGGCTACTTGGCGAGCTTGTGCTGCAGGGCGATTTCGATCGCGGCGCCCACGATGCCGGCCTCGTTGCGGAGGACCGCCGGCACGATCGGCGTGCGCAGCCGCAGGTTGGGCAGGTACTCGTCAGCGCGCTTGGAAATGCCGCCGCCCACAATAAACAGTTCGGGCGAGAACAGGAATTCGACGTGGGAAAAGTAGCGCTGCAGCAGCACGCTGTACTCGTCCCAGGACAGGCCGTCGCGTTCGCGGGCCACCGCGGAAGCCTTGGTCTCGGCGTCGTGGCCGTCGATTTCGAGGTGGCCAAGTTCAGCATTGGGGACGAGCTTGCCGTCGAAGATAAAGGCCGAGCCGATTCCGGTGCCGAGCGTGATGACCAGGACCGTGCCCTTGACACCGGCACCGGCGCCGTAGCGCGCCTCGGCCAGGCCCGCGGCGTCGGCGTCGTTGATGACCTCAACGGGCCGGCCAAGGCGGGCAGTCAGGAGCGCATCGATGTCCGTGTTGAGCCAGCTCTTGTCCACGTTGGCCGCGGAGTGGACCACGCCGTGCTGGATGATGCCGGGGAAGGTCACGCCGACGGGGGAGCCGGCAGCAGGCGCCTCGGGGCGGGCGGACAGCTCGGCAACCACCAGCGCCACGGCTTCGGCAACTGATTCAGGCGTGGCGGGCTGAGGAGTGGGGACACGGAACCGTTCCCCCAGCAGTTTGCCCTTCTTCAGGTCGACAATGCCGCCCTTGATTCCGGTACCTCCGATGTCGATGCCGATCAGCGGGGCGTTCTTGTGCGACTTTTCGTCCTTCTTGGCCAATGGGTTTCCGTTCGTGGCAGGGGCGGTCAGGGTTGCGGCGGCCGGTGGCCGGCCGGGAATTGATGTCCGGTCAAAAACCGGGAAGGGGTGGGGCCATGGTGTGTGCGTCGTAGGGGTGCCAGG